>JBGOWQ010000114.1:0-4999 GCA_041478715.1 Thermodesulfobiota bacterium
GGAAGCAGTCGTGGCTGCTCCCAGAATCCGTACCGCCCGGTTGTAGAGTATGTAGCAGAGGAACATGTTGAAAAACGTCAGAAAAAGTAGGGTTGCCCAGGCGACACCGGAGAGCTTCCCCAGGGCAGCGATCGGTCCGCCGCTGAAGGGCAACAACAGCAAACAGGGAAAGAAATGAGAATAGGCGGAGATTAACATCGGAGAAGCGAATCGCACTCCCCGGACCACCGTCACATAACCGGACCACGACAGGGAAGCGGCCAATACAATCAATACCCCGCCTAGGTGGGCGAAATCCAGACCCGATCCCTTCCAACTAATGATAAAAATCCCGGCAAAGGAGATCAGGATCCCGGCAATCTTGGCCCACCCCAACCGTTCCTTCAACACCAGTGCGGCCAGGATGCCGGTGAAAATCGGGCTGGAGCCCACCAACAGGCTGGCCATGCCGGAAGTAATCTGCTGCTGGCCGATGGTCAAGAGCATGTGGTAGCCCAAAACACCCGCCAGGGAGGCGAAAAAGAGAATGGGAAGTTCTTGTCGACGCGGCAGGGGAACTCGCCGATACATTACCAGCAGGGCCACCAGATAAAAAAACGAGGAAAAAAGAACGCGCAGTGTGGCCGCATCAAAGGGTGACAGCTCCCGCAGTAGAATCTTCAAGCTCCAAAACGCGTTACCCCAAAAAAGCATCACCAGGAGCATGGACAGGTTGGTCTGGATCCGCTGTCGTCGACGATTCATGGCATCTTCAAGACGCGGTTTTTCATTTCCTATCACTGGGGGATATCACACCGGTTACCCGCTACGATCCCGGTTCTGCGATTCCGTTTTGGCTAGAGGACGGGTTGCGGCAGCATTGACCAACACCACGCCGCCGATCACGAGAACCGCGCCGAACAGAAGGAAGATGTTGATCGGTTCTCCCAACAGCAACCAACCAAAGAGCACAGCCACTACCGGAGGGAGGTAAAGGTAGGAGGATGTGGCGGTGGCACCCAGAACCTGGAGAGAACGGTTGAAGACAATATAACCCAATACCGTGCAGAAAAGCGCTAGAAAGATGACAGATCCCCAGACCAGAGGAGAGAGTGTTGGCAACAAACGATAAAACCCAATTCCTTCCCACGGCAATAACAACGGCAACGCCAGGAATTGGGTGTAGGCACTGACGAAAAGCGGTCCGCGGCGAGCCACCAGGGGGCGGGAAAGAAAGGGATAAAAGGACCAGCCCAACATCGCACCCAGCACGGCCAAAACGCCCAGCCAATTGGAGGCGCCCAAGCCTTGGCTTCCTTTCCAAGAGACCAGAAACAATCCCCCGAAGGCGACCAAGATCCCGATGCCCTGCCAGAATCCCAGCCGCTGCCGGAAGAAGAGTGGGGTCCATAAAGCGGTGAAGATCGGCGTGGCTCCGATGATTAGGCTGGCGGTGCCAGCAGTGACCGATTGCTCGCCGAAATTCAACAGCAAATGATAACTGGCCCCTCCCAGGACGGCCATCAGTCCTAACGGAAGGAGATCGGATTTCCTGGGCAGGGGTATCCGGCGGAGGGTCAGCAGGAACACCAGCAGAAACGAGACAGAGGCCAGCAGGAATCGCAATAGGGTCAGCCCCAACGGTGACAGTTCCACCAAACCGATCCGGATCGCGACGAAAGCGTTCCCCCATAACACCACGGTGATGGCCATGGAGATGTGGGCGATGGTCCGTTGCCGTTGTGCCGCGCTGCCCTTTGTCACCCCGTTAGGAGAGCAGGGGGATTTCCCGGCTCCCCGGCTTGACCGAGCGGACTCCTGGCCGGCACAGCGTGCAGTCCTCTTTCTGCCAGGTCTGGTTTTCCAGGCAGTTTCCCAACCGTTGGCGGCCGCATTGTCTGTTTATAAGGGAAGCCGTTCCCGCCACCGCCGGAAAAAATCAGGTGACTCCACCAACTGAGAAATGATGCCGACGATCCGGGCATCGAACTGGGTGTTTTGGTTTCGCTGCATTTCCCGCACTGTTTCCTTGATCGAAAGAGCGGCCCGGTAGGGACGATCGGACACCATGGCATCAAAGGCATCCGCCGCGGAAATGATCCTGGCTTCCAGTGGCGTACGCTCCAAAGGGAGAGCTTCCGGATAACCCGTTCCATCCGCTTTCTCGTGGTGATGGGCAATCCAGGGCAGGATCTTGTGCAAGAAGCCGACCGGCTTGAGGATCTCGGCTCCTTCGGACGGATGGGAGCGGATCACGGTCCACTCCAATTCAGTCAGGGAGCCCTTTTTATGCAGAATCGCCGGGTCAATCGTAACCTTCCCCATATCGTGCAGATAGGAGGCGTACTCCAGTAAACGCAAGCGGTTCTCGCCGAAACCTAACCGACGCCCGATCTCGATGCATAAACCGGCGACACGATCGGAATGGCCGTGGGTGTAAGGATCCATCGCCTCGATGGAACCGACGAGGGCGCGCAAAGCCTGGCGGTAAACGTCCCGCATGCGGAGGTACAACCGGACCGCATAGAAAAACACGCAGAGAGGAAGCAAACCGAGCAGCAAACCCGCTACACCCAACTGGAAGTAAACGGGGACCAGTAGGATCGTAGACAAGCCCAGCACGCAGAAAACCGCCAGATAGAGCGGGTGCGCCAGTGTTCCCACCAGACGTTTCAAGTCCCCGCCGGAGGAGGCTCGGATCAGGATCGTCAGCAGTGCAGCCGTCAGATAATAGACGGCGATGGTGCCTGCCAGACTGAGGAACAAGGTCAGGGAATAAGTGGACAGATCGACCGGTCCCAATGCGGGACCGATCACATATTGGTGAACCAATACGGCCGCCCCGGATGCGCCCAGGGTTTGCACCAGAGCATCCGTCAAATCGGGAGGGCTGAACTTCAGCGTTTTACGGAACAGAAACAAGCCGAACAGCGAAAAAACCATCGCCAGTAAACCCGGCAGCGGACCAAAGATAAAAAAGGCCGCCAGGATCACTCCGCCGCAGGGCGAGATCAGATGACCGAGGAACGATACATCGAAAAAACGCAACAGGAGTGCTGCCATTGCGACCAGGAATAAATCGAGAGTGAAGAGTCCCTTGAGGATACATTGGATCAGCAGGTAGAGGAACAATAGGATCAAACCAATCAGGAACCAAACGGATAACCGCTCCAGCGTAGGAGGTTTCATCTCTCTAAATCCTTCACAACCACGGCCAGCACGCGGACGACTTGGGGGTCGAGGTCTCCTCCGCTGCGAGCCTGAACCAGAGCCAACGCAGCTTGGCGATTCCCGTTCAAACGGTACTTCTGCTCCTCCATGAATTCGCAGGCAGCGATGATCCGAGCCCCCATGGGGATCGGTTTCTCCGGCAGTATGCGGTCGGTCCCGTCCCAGCTCTCGTGATGTAGACGGATATAGGGGGCGGCTCGACGGAGAAAATCCATTGTTTCCACCACTTTGGCTCCCGCCAGCAAACCGTCTTGGATTACTTCCCGGTCGCGCAGGGAAGGCCGTTCCACGGTTCTGTGAAGCTGACGATTCTCCAGGCCCAAAAAACCGATGTGGCGGAGGTAGGCGGCATAACCGACGATGTCCGCTTCCTCATCCGACAAACCCAGACGATGGGCGACGGCGGTGGCATACTCGAAGATTCTTTGACTGCGACCGGGCTGACCAAACTTGCGATCCACCGTATTCATCAGAGCCTTCACGGTCTCCGTGTAGGTGTTCTTGATTTCGATATACGTCTGAAAGATGAAACGGGAGGCGAAGAACGGCAGAAGCAGGATCAACAATCCCCAGTACCCTAAACCGACGTAGATGTACGCGATGAAGAGGGCGAAAGGGATCGTGATCAACAGGTTAGACAATTCCCAGCGCGCCCCCTGAAAAAAAACGCGAATAAAGGAAATCTTTTCGTCTAAAGCAATGGCAGCTGCCAACAGTGCACCATTGGCGAGAAATAGTGCCAAACCCGCCAAAGCAGCCGGGCCAATCGAGGCGCCCAGGTTGGGAGAAGCGATCGTGAACACCTGTCCCCCGACGCTGTAGTACACCAGTGCCGCCACCCCGTAGGAAACAGCAAGTTGCGCGCCATTGAATAGATGCGTGTATAACTTGCGAAACGGCAAACGATCCGGAAGGGTACCCGCGCATCCGGGAATTGCGATGGCGAAGGGACCAAACAACAACAGCGCTGCCAGGTTTATGTGTGAAGCCACGGAGAGGCTGGCGTTGAGATTGGGTAGGCTCACGGTCAATACATTAGCCACATAACTGATCAGAAAGAAGGCCAGATAATCCGACAGACGGGAGAGCTCAAAGAAGGGGATCACAAGAGCCAGAGCCGCAATACCCAACCCGATGATTGCTACCAGGTAGATCCGCAGACGGAGCGAGAGTTCAGTCATAGAAACAATCCGGACGGCGCATTCCCCTATGGTTTTATCAGTGACCGCCCCACTTGAGTTCCGCGCCAGAGGCGAGGACCAGCGTGGCGATGCTCGCGATAAACCAAAACACGCGCGCTAGCCAAGTTCGGGACATCTGAATACCCCCTTTCGCCTGTTTTTTGGGAAAAACAAGCGCTTCGCTCGGGGATACCCGCTTCAGAATACGCCGTCCTAAGAAGTATTATACTACGACTCCCGCAAGAAGAGGACTATTTCTTAGTCGACCGGCCAATTGCACGGTTGATGGCGGCTAATGTAGCCTTGACAGTGGATTCCTCCTCGTTGTCCCGAATCAAGCAGGCTCCCGCCAGGCTCAATGTTTCCCGGAATCCCCGATCGCTAACCAACGAGACGATTGCTGGTTCCACGCTGCCGATGCGATATACCTCCTGGGATACGAATCGCTCTGTTCCCAGGAAATCGTTTACAGCAGTCAGCGCTGCTTGGGCGAATCCCAGCAACGGCTCGGCTGTCCCAGCACCCGAAAGTCCAATAAACTCCCGACCTTCCGCCGTGATCAAAACCACTTCTGCCTGGGCCAGTTGATCCTGGATGTGAGTGCGCAC
>JBGOWQ010000175.1:0-3580 GCA_041478715.1 Thermodesulfobiota bacterium
AGGAACTCCCGCACGGCGGCGGTCTCCGTATTGAATTTGGGCAAATCCGGCATATTCCACCAAGCATCGTAGTTGGGTGGCGCGTTGCTCTCGTAGGCTCGCGTGGGATACCCGCAAACGTTGAACCAATCTACGTAGGGGGAGGCCGGCCCATTCTCCAGAATATGATGGAACTGAAAAAACCCGCGGCTGGCATGATTGAACACACCGTCCAGCATCACCCGGATTCCGCGTCGATGAGCCTCTCGGAGCAAAGTCTGGAAGGCCTCATTCCCTCCCAAAATCGGATCCACCTGGAAGTAATCATAGGTGTGGTAGCGATGGTTGGCAGACGATTGAAAAATCGGGTTGAAGTAGAGGGCATTGATCCCTAAGGAATCCAGGTAGTCAAGGTGCTCCGCTACGCCATGCAGGTCACCGCCCTTAAACCCTCGACGTGACGGTGGCGAATCCCAGGGCTCCAGGTGGTTCGGTTTTGCGATTCTGTCGCTGCTGGCAAACCGGTCGGGGAAGATCTGGTAGAACACAGCATCCCGAACCCAGGTTGGGATCTGTTGCATCATTATTCGGCCCCCATTCGCAGCCTAGAAGGTTGGTAAATAGCGCTCGAGCTCCCACTTGGTGACTTGCCGGCGGTACTCCTGCCACTCCAATGTCTTGGCTTCCACGTACCGCTCGAAAATATGCTGCCCCAGCACCGCCTGAACTACTGAGTCCCGTTCCAGCTCCTCTATCGCCTCCTGCAGAGAACCTGGCAAGAGAGGAAGGAGGGAGCTGTTCTTAGCATGATAGAGATCCTCTTCCGAAGCTTCCTGCAAGGGCAATTGCCGCTTCACTCCATCCAGGCCACAGGCTAGCATCACCGCGAAGGCCAAATAGGGATTGCAGGAAGGATCCGGGCAACGCAATTCCAAGCGAGTGGAATCCGGCCGCCGTGGGTTGATTCGAGGTACGCGGACCAGAGCGGAACGGTTGGTGGATCCCCAAGACACATAGACTGGAGCTTCAAAACCGGCAACCAACCGCTTGTACGAGTTCACCAATGGAGCCAGAACCGCAGTCATGCCCCGAGCGTGGTGTAGCTGACCGGCTAAAAACTGTTTGGCCAACGTGGACAACCCGTGCGGATCCTCGGCGTCGTAAAACAGATTCTTGTCGGTTGTTTTATCCATTAGGCTTTGGTGGACATGCATACCGGAGCCGGCGATGCCAAACACCGGTTTGGGCATGAACGTTGCGTACAAGTTGTGTTTCTGCGCCACCGCTTTCACCGCCAGGCGCAGTGTGATCACATTATCAGCGGTATGCAGTGCCTCGTCGTAGTGAAAATCGATTTCCTGCTGTCCAATGGCCACCTCATGATGGTGTGCTTCTACTTGGATCCCCAGAGCCGCTAAAGCATTCACCATTTGTTGGCGGACATGGGAGGCATGGTCGGTAGAGACATCAAAATACCCGGCCCGGTCATAAGGTTCGGTCAACACGCCATCCTCCGGCTGATGTTGGAACAAGAAGAACTCCATCTCGGGGCCGGTGTTATAGCGGAAGCCCATTTGGTCGGCTTCCAGCAATGCTCGACGCAGGATATGACGCGGATCGCCGGCAAATGGTTCGCCTTGAGGAGTATAGACATCACAAAGAAAACGGGCGGTGGTGGTGGATTCTCCCCGGTCCCAAGGGATAATCGCGCATGTTTCCAGATCGGGAACAAGGTACATGTCGCTTTCCGCGATCCGGGCAAATCCTTCGATCGATGACCCGTCGAACCAGGTACCGTACTCGATCCCATCCTGGATGAACTGACTCACCGGGAGCGTGACGTTTTTCACCGTACCGATCAGATCGGTGAACTGAAGGCTGACAAAATGAACCTGCTCTGTCTGCAACAAATGGATCACGTCTTGTTTGCTGGGCATATCGAATCCCTTCCACTGGTAAATTGGCTGATTTTGGCATAAAGTACAACACTTGAGAAGGTTAATCCCGGCAGCACGGACGTCCGGATCGAGCGAAATTGACTTTCAATGTGCAAGACCGCTAGCTATGAGCCATGGTCTGGTGGCAAAACGGCAGGCAGTGGACCGGAAGAGGAGGCTGGATTACCGGCCATTCGACAGGCAAATGCCGGGGGGAGACCGTGTTATCGACGAACGGTGACGTAAAGGAATTCGGAATGAAGATTGAATCCTAGCTTCTCTGCCAACCGGCGGGAGGACACGTTATCCGCCGTTACCCGATAGACCGGTTTTTTTCTTTCGCGTAACAAATCTTCTACGATTGCTGAAACCACCTTGACCCCATATCCACGGCGTTGATGAGCTTCTTCCGTGCGCAACCAGGCGATTTCGGCCCACTCCTCGTCTTCGAACTGGGTCCCGCCATAGCAAACCAACTGATCTTCCAGGAATAAGCCATAGAAGGTCTCCAACGAGATCTTCTCTTCCCCCACGTTGTATGAAATGGGAGAGCCGCGAGGAATCAAAGGCCGGACGCGAGCATCCGGTTGGGGGTAGAAATCCTGGGTTTGTAGTGTGTAAACGAAATTCAACTGTACTTCCCGGACCGTAAAGAGGTGTTTTAGAGAAGGGAGAAGCGGACTGAACGTATGCACCAGATAGTTGGGCAATTCGAGGTGATGAAGCAAGGTCGAAGCGCCAGAGGGATTTCCGCCCAGAAAAAACTTCCTGGCAGAGGGCAGCTCGATCAAGAAAGAAGGCTCATCAAACCAGAATCTTGTTGCTTCTTGTCCGTGCTTGAGATGGTATAGGGCCTCAAAATGCGTTACCGGATCTTGCTCGAGGAAATCCAGTATCTGCTGCAGGCTGCCCATTGGCTCTAATCTAGCAGGAATCCTCAAGCGCGCAAATAGGAGATTTCTCCATTTTCGAATAGGAGCAACGTCCGATTTTCCAAGGGCGCCCATGCCTCGCCCGATAGTGGTTCGGAGCTGATAACCCATCCATGGTTTTGCTGATGCCAAAGCGTGTAATACTCCCGTTGCGTTTCATCTGTGTAAAGACAGAGTATGAAGGTCCGTACCCCGTTGGTGAGAACCAGATTCAGTGCGGAATACGAACATTGGCGTTCTATCGCGGAGATAGCTTGGCGAAACCGTAAGGTTTGCTGATCCGGTTCCCCTTGTTCCAAGGCTTCCAACAGATAGAGGAACACGCGCTCACTGTCGCTGGTTCCCTTCGCCTGATATCGCTGCAAAGGCAAGCGGCTGGGCTCCTGCACGGTACCGTTGTGGATGAAAGACCAGGCACCCTGGACGAACGGTTGTGAATTGCAGACGTGAATGGGGATTCCCGGGGAAGCCTTGCGCAGGTGCGCCAACAGCAGCTTTGGGTTTTCCGCGACTGCGGTTTCAATCGCGCGGGCAAAGGAATAGGAGCGGGGGTCGGAAGCCTCCTTGCGCAGACTGGGAATGTCACGGTCCCCATACCACGCCAATCCCCAGCCATCAAGATGGCCTTTTTGCGCACCAAAGGGAACCTGCCCCTTCCAGGATAATTCGCGGAAGGTTTCCAACAGGGCTCGATCGGGATGATTTATAGTCAGAAGGCGACACATTTCCGAT
>JBGOWQ010000242.1:0-2867 GCA_041478715.1 Thermodesulfobiota bacterium
AGCAGCGTTGTATGCCGTGGGGGTGAGCGCCGCATCAGCGCGATTGGGGGTCAAGGATTCGAGATCGTAAGAACCATATTCGCTGGGCATTTTGTCCTCCTAAAGCGGATTTGCAGCCTGCCTACAGGCTGCAAATCCGGATGATTTTCGCCATGCCGTCCGTGGCCACGTTCCAGATGCTACCCATGGCCACCATGCCGTACCAGGCCGCCGCATGGGACCGGCCGAAGTCCATCTGGTAGTTGGTCTGCACCCGGAGGTGAGGGGTATCGACTTCGATGGCCGCAACGCCCTCATCGCCAAAGACACAGGCTTCGCCCAGGGTGGAGCTGTTGCCGGTGGTGTTGGAGAAAGCCAACGCCCGGTTGACCTCAACCCACCGGATCCGCTCACTCAGGCCCTGTTCTCCTTTGAAGAAGAAGTCGCCCTTCTGCAGATACAGGTGGGGCAGCTGCCACTCACGGTCGTTCTTGAGGGCCCGCATGTTCTTGTTGCAGCTCAGGCCGACGTAGTTGTCGCCCTCATAGGGCGGAACGTGGATGGTGTCGGCCAGGTAGTCCACCAGGATCTTGCAGTGGTCAAAGGACAGCCCCACCGTGGCCGTGGCCATCGGGGCGCCGGCTACGCCGAAGGTGCCACCCGCGATGGTGGTCGGGGTGAAGCAAAGCATGACGGCCAGGGCGTCTTTGAAGGCTTTGGCCGCTTCGGTGTCCAGGGAATTGGTCATCTGCTTCTTCAATTCCTTCTGGAGAAAGTTGCTGGGTTTGAACTTGGACAGCTGTTCGGCCAAGTTGGTATATTCCACGCCCTCGCCAAATTCCTCGACTTTCAGAGCCCGATCACCCAGGCTGAGCTTGCGCACCGGGATACGGGTGTTCTCTTCCAGTTTGGAACTGGTGCTCTGCGGGAGCGGGGTGACGTGCATCATGTGGACGTATTCACCCTTCCCTTTGCCAAAGCCGGTGCCGGGGTCCATGGTGAACTGATAGACCTTGCATTCGCCCATGGAGACTTCCAGCAAATCGCCGCTGATATAGTGGTTCTTGAAGACCCCGACTTGGGAGTCCCACGCCCAGTTATGAGGAGGCATCTTTTATCTCCTTAGAGTGTTCGTTTTTCGCGCAATCGCTCCCTGATGGAGCCCATAGTGCGCGGCTTGTGATCACCGTCTCCGGCCCGGGGGCGGGGGGTCCCTCCACGCTCCAAGATTTCCGATTCCGGTGCAGTTTCAGATCTCGCCGCGGCCACTTTGCCTTTCTTGGCCTTGACCTGGGAGACCATGTAGTCCACCTGTTCTTTCAGAGTTACGCCCTCGTGCATCGGGGCAGTTCCAAGCGACTTCCAAAAAAGGAGCGAGTCGTGGGAGTCGTCCGCCATGTCCAGTCCGGCTTCTTTGGCCATGTTGATGGCCGCCGAACGTGAGTTGGCCTCGCCATCCCTCGCCTGGCGGTTCTGGTTTTCTTCGTCCAGAGTCCGCCTGACGATCTCGGTCACTTTGGATTAATCGGGGATGGAGCTCCCTCCACGCAGATTCGCAACTTTGGTCCACAACTTGGCCCGTTGGGTGGCATAGTCATCTGCGTAGGGGTCCAGGTTGTCGATTTCGTTCAGAACCGAGGCAACCTGTGTCTCCATTTCTTCCGACGTCGGCGCTGGGGGAGCTTCTTGGGCAGGGGGTTGAGCAGGGGGTTGGGCCTGCTTGGTGCGCAGTTCCTCGTTTTCCCTTTCCAACTCAGCCGCCCGAGTGGTCGCTTCGTGCATTTTGCGCGTAGCTTCCGTTGTGGCTTTCTCGGCTTCCTCCAAGCTCTTGTACTTCGGCGGCTTGGGGGCCTCCCCACCATTCCCATCTTCATTTTCCGGGCTTCCGCCACCTACGGGTTCATCGGCGGGCGGTTGGACGTGCTTGCCTTGGGGTTCTTCTTCCTCATCGCCTCCGATGGGGCCAGCCAAATCCGAAGGATGGCCGGAGAAAACCCGTTGCTGCTTGATCCGCTCCCGGATGGACGCTAAGCTGCCTTCGTCCTCAGAAGTATGGGCGCCTTCAATATCGACCGTCATAAACGCTCCTTTTCGGCGGGTGTCCTTGCGGGCCGCCTATTTTTCTCGCTCGCCGGTATCCCTTTCGGGGCGGCTGCGATCATAGCTCGGTAAAACCATCTTCAGGTGACGCTCCACAGCTCGGGGAGCTATCTCGATTTCAATGTTCAGCCGTTGCAGAGTTGCCAAAAAGTTCTTGTACGCCTGGTCCTGGGAGAGAATTTCGCCAGCGTAAACGATCATCTGTTCCACCATGGCATCCAGTACCAATCCCCCAGGACCATTAAGGTCGGCCTGGAAAGCAAGGCTGCGGCTCACGACCTCCTGCAGCCTGGCCTCAGCCGCTTCTTTCCGGGCTTTGGGGTTATCCTGGATCGGGTTCCCGGTGAGGATGTCTGTTTTGATGCCTGGTCCTAAAGGCATTGTGTCTCCTATGCTGGCGCACTCGCCGGCGCGCCTTCTGAGGGAATGCCGGGGGCGGCGCCGCCTGGTTGAATCCCCTCTGCTTGAAGCCCTGCTTGGGCGGCTTGGGCCTCGGCGGTCACAGCATCTGCATCTGCCACCTTATCCGCTACTTCAGCCTGTTTGATGTATGCGCCTCTCTGCTGCGCTTCTATGGCGTCAGCGAGCGTCTGGTCAACCTTGATCCCCTCGTCTTTCAGGTTGAGCCTGGATTCGATAGCCTTGATGGTCGGGTAAGGCCTGAGGTAGGGGATAAATTCGGGAATCTTGAAGAGCGGGAGGATGGTGTCCCGAATGTTCCGGAGCTGCTCCCAATCCTGCATCATGGCGCTGATGCCGCTGACGGTGAACTGGCCGGTGGTCAGGCT
>JBGOWQ010000164.1:0-3736 GCA_041478715.1 Thermodesulfobiota bacterium
GGATGCCGCTGCAGCGAACTGGGCGGGCACGAACGCAAAGAGCGAGGGGATGTAGGCCAGTGCAGTCATGATCACGGCGATCGGGATAATGATGATTGGTAGCGTGAAATTGCCGAGGAAGGAAAGAGGAGTCATCAGTACGACCGCAAGCCAAGCCAAAAGGATACCGGAAATGGCGGGTGCTCCCGCCTTAATGATCGCTTTGTGGTCTCCGCCGGCGGCGAAGAAGAGAGCCCATCCGACAAAACAGGGCCAAGCAGCTGCAATACCAACCAGGGGGGCAACATAAAGCCAGATGCCTGCCAGTACACCGATACTCAAACCAAGTGCCCAATACATCTCTATTTTTTCTCCTGTCTGTTTGTTGTAGTTAGTTTACTTCTGATCCAGGTGGGCGCGGCCGATCGCGTCAGCGCCGATGATCGCGTCGTAGACCATTTGCGGAGTCACCGGGAATGGCATGTTGTGCACCATCATGCCGGGCTCGCAGGTCTTGTTGGCAACCATCCAGATCTTTTCGGGAGTGGGGTCAGTGACGCCGATCTGGGCCAAGGTCATGGGCAGCCCGACACGGTCGCAGAAGTCGAGAACTTCCTCGATCTGCTCGGTGGAGCGGTCCTCCAAGACCAGGTGAACAAGCGTCCCAAAAGCGACCTTCTCGCCGTGGAAGCTGTGGTGCGTTTCCGGAAGAACCGTCAGGCCATCGTGTACCGCGTGCGCACCGGCCAAGCCGGAGCTCTCGAAACCGATCCCGGAAAGTAGCGTATTGGCCTCTACGACCTTTTCCACAGCTGGCGTAGCGACACCCTTCTCGACGGCCAACTTGGCGAACTCACCGTACTCCATCAGGATGTCGTAGCAGAGGCGAGCCAGGTTCAGGGCCGAGGCGGTGGTGTAGCCGCCGGGGATATTCTTGGCTGAGGCACGGAAGCAGGTATCAGCCTCGAACCAGGTGGCCAGGGCGTCGCCCATGCCGGAAATGAGGAAACGCACCGGCGCCTTGGCAATGACCGAGGTATCAACCAGCACCAGGTTGGGGTTCTGAGCCAGAATGTAATAACGATCGAAGACGCCCTCGGCTGTGTAGATCACCGAGAGAGCGCTACAGGGGGCATCGGTGGCCGCGATTGTGGGTACAATCACTACGGGCACGTGCATCTGCTCGGCCACGGCTTTACCAGTGTCGATCACCTTGCCGCCGCCCACGCAGATGATGCCGTTGCAGCCGGCTCCTACGGCGATCGCTTTCAGGCGGTTGATCTCCGGATCGCAACATTCTCCGTTGAACAGCTCAAAGATAGCTTCTACGCCCTCGGCGTCCAGGCTTTTCTTGATTAATTCCTTGGTGGCAGCCATGGCCGACTTGCCGGCTGCGACCAAAACTTTCTTGGCCAACCCTTTGACCTGGGATCCAATTTCGCCCATTGCTCCGGGGCCCTGCACGTAACGGCTGGGCGCAATCAAAACTTTTGTTGCCATTTCTCCTCCTCGAATCGAATCAAAAATTCCAATGCAATTGCCTTTCGTTCCGAACAATAGGATCCGTATGATGGTCTCGTTTAACCGATATGATCACCGCCCTTCGTTAGAATTTGCAAAATCATGGCAGGCGAATCGGCTTCTACCCGCCCATCTGCTGCTTAAAAAGAAAGTTCCTGGAAAAGACATGATGCACTGTTCACAGATCTCCACGGAAGACCGCATCTTACTTGAAGTAGAATAAAGTAAATTGAGTACATATGAAACCAATCCAATTTCAGCATTCTCCCGGGGAATCAAATTCACAATTTGGTACGGTTTTTCCAGCGCAGGTCCCCTAGCTCCTTTTCCAGACTATAAGAATAGAGTAGGGATTCACCACGGCACTGTCAAGATGTACGACATTTTTTTTCCCAGCTAAGTTTTTCGATAGCGATACGAGCGAATAGGCGCAAAATGGTTTAACAATGTGCAATTAACGAATAGGGGGGTGATGAATAGTCCGTGGTTGTCTTACCGGCTTCCGGGGTCTCTTGCAGTCACAGAGGGTGCGGTAACGCTTCAGGTAGTCTTCTATTTCTGCTTTCAGGGCAGCCAGCATCATCTGATAGGCGCCTCGGCGGGCCAGTTCATCGGTACTCTCTATGCACTCCGTTTTCCAGGTTGCTGTGTTCGAGTTTTCATATAGTGTATGCTTATTCATGGCGTATCACGCTGATCCACGTCTCCTCGGTGGGACGGTTCGGCCGATGTGGTTGGCCGGTTCGGAGGCGGAGGACATGACAGCCAAGAACGCCGCCATCCAGGCCCTTGAGGCGCTGGAAGGCCAGGCCGGCGGATAGCCCGGCAGGATAGGAGCAGGAAATGGCAAAGCAATTCTATACCGAACACGATATCGAGGATCTCTGCCGTCGCGGCATCCTTTCCTTGGAAATCAACGACAGTGTGGTCTTGACTGAGCTGGCTTATGAGAAGTCCCAGCGACTGGGGATCAAGCTGATGCACCAGAAGCCGGACAACCCGCCCTGCGCGCCGATCAATTCCGATGGCGCCCCTACCGGACACACAGCGGAAACGGACCTGCCGCAACGGATCCGGGAGGCCGTCCGCTCCCGTCTGGGCGCGGAAGTGGACTCCCACCTGCTGGAGGTGATTATCGGCCGCGTGATGAAGAGCACGGGAGTGAAGTAGCTGATGCTGCTGGGACGGGTCAAGGGCACGGCGGTCTGCACCATCAAAACCCCCGGTATCGAGGGACTGAAACTGCTGATCGTCCAACCGCTGAACAAGCAGTTGGAACCCATCGGCCCTCTGCAGGTGGCTGCAGATGTAGTGGATGCCGGGCCGGAGGACCTTTGCCTGATGGTGCGCTCCCGCGAGGCTTCACTGGCCCTGCCGGATACCAAATTCGTTCCGGTGGACCTAGCCCTGGTGGGGATCGTGGACGAGCTGGCCGTCCAAAATTTCCGTCCATCCGATCTGATCCTGCGCGCCGGCTGGAATTCCTATGCCTAAGAGACAGACATGATCCTGGCGAAGGTGGTGGGGACGGTGGTGACCACCATCGGCCACCGGGATTTCAAGAACCGACGACTGCTGGTGGTGCAACCCTTGGGGCTAGCACAAGAAGCGCCGGATGAGGACTTCATTGCCCTGGACAACACCCAGGCCGGGATCGGGGACACGGTCCTCGTCAACCGCGAGGGCAACAGCGCCCGCCAGGTGTTGGCCAATCCGGATGCCTGCGTGATCTCGGTGATCGTGGGCATCGTGGACTCGGTATTCATCGAACACTGATCCAAGCACGGCGGATCCGGCAAAACGGGATCGTCTTTCCGTGAGAGTAGTGCAAATCCACTTCCGTTAGCCATAACCTTGCGTCCAGACCTTGCTTCTTTTCCGGCCCAAATTGATACAATAAAGCCGTGCGTCCCCACCGTTCCGATACGCACGGCGCGTATCCAGACAACATGCACGCGACCGAACGGACGGGGTCCATAGAAAGAGGGAACCGTTGATCGCACCACTGGCCTATGCCAAGCCGCGTTCGCTGACCGAGGCGCTGGAATTGCTCCAGATTGCCCACTCCCTTCCCTTGGCGGGCGGGACCGACCTGCTGGTGGAGCTAAAGAAAAGTAACAGACGGCCGGCGCTGCTGGTCGATCTGAAGGGCATTCCCGACCTGGGCGAGCTAACCTTGACGGCCGACAAAGGCTTGCGGATCGGAGCTAACGTCACCATGAACCGCCTGATCGAA
>JBGOWQ010000015.1:0-12025 GCA_041478715.1 Thermodesulfobiota bacterium
CCCAGGGTGGCTGGGCTGGTATAGGTCTGCGAGACTTGGGTGACGCCAGAAGGTATCTCAGGGATTACCACCAAACAGATGATGTAAGCGACAAAACCAGCTCCACCCAGGAAAAATGCGATGGCCCAAATCAGACGGATCACTACGGGATCCACTCCCAAATACTCCCCCAAGCCACCACATACTCCGCCAATGACCCGGTTGGTGCGGGAACGATATAAACGTCTTTCCATATTAGAATCTCCTTTATGTGATGAATTGAATCGTAGGGAACGAGAACCTCTCTGGCAAGGGACGAGTAACGTTGGGACAGAATCCGCTTCTGTCCGCATATGGGGGTTCGAGAACGGACCGGCAGGGAATGTTTTGGGACGGTCATTTGGGAGTAAAATCTATCATTTCCTTTGCGCAATTCGATCATTCTCGTCAATGCCAGAAGGACCTGTTCAATGATAGGATTGCAGGCAAGCAGAAAGGAGAAACCAAATGGAAATGGATGAAGTAATCCGCTCCCGGCGGTCCATTCGCCAATATTCATCAATGGAGATACCCCTGGAAGTAGTGGAAGAATTGCTCGAGTTAGCATCATGGGCACCAAGCGCCAACAACCGGCAAATGTGGTTCTTTTACGCCGTTCATGACCCCAAAACTAAGGAGCAAGTTGCACAAGCTATCGATGATCAAGTAACGCAAATCGCAACGTGGCCACAGGTAACGCAATTGGAGAACCTCGACTGGTTGCGACGCTACGGTGGTTTTATCCGGGAAGCACCCTGGGTGATCGTGTTCTGCCAGGAAGTTTCCACCAACCCCTTCGAGCAAATACTGAAAGAGCGGGGTATGACTCCGGATCAAATTGGACGATGGCGGCCGCAAGGAGGTCTTCAGAGCGTATCTGCGGCTATCCAGAATTTCCTTTTGGCAGCGGCCGCCAGGAAACTGGGTGCGGTTTGGATGGTGGGCCCCCTTTTTGCAGTGGAAGCGATGGAAAAAATCCTTGAGCTGCCGGTGGAACGACGAATTGTAGCTATCATTCCCTTGGGAATACCAGCGGAAAATCCCGATCCGCGTCCCCGTAAGCCAATCGAAAAAACCTGGAGAGTGATCTAGACGATCTTCTCCAGCAGGAAATGAACCGGAATCCCATCAATGTCCACTTTCTGCGTTAGCCGCCCCAGATCGTTTGTAGCACTCAGTTCTTCACTTAACGTTTCCTTCTTGAGGTAGAGAGAGTATTCGCGAAAAACCTCCGTGAGTTCCGGTGAAGTCTGGAAGTAGGTGAGGATTCGATCTTCTACCCTAAATCCGGCTTCCTTACGGAGGTTTTGGATGGCATGCGCCAAGTCACGCGCCAATCCCTCCCTGTGAAGTTCGGGGGGTATTGCTGTATCGAGAACCACCAGGATGTGCCCGTCCGCTTCGGCGGCAAACCCAGGCTGATCTAGACGATGCACCAGAATCTCCTCTGGCTGCAGTAGGACTTCTTCACCTTCAATCAAGACCGCTAGCGGTCGTTGGTCTTGCAGAAGCAATAGCGCCTGCTCGCGATTCAACTCCACTAGAGCTTTGCGAATGGCAGGCAAACGTTTGCCGAACCGAGGTCCTAGGATTGGCAGATTTGGCAAGAGGAGAATTTCTTGGAGACCTTGGGCGGTTCGCTCGAAAACAAGCTCCTTCAGGTTCAACTCGTCCTTGACGATGTCGGATAACTCTTGGATCGCCCGTTGCTCAACCGGGGTAAACCCGACCAGGATCATCCTCCGAAGTGGTTGACGGACCTTAATGCCTGCTTTGTTGCGAGCCGCTCGTCCCAGTCCGATCACCCGTTGGATCAAAGCCATCCTAAGCTCCAAGGAATCCTTCAGATCGGTGGGCAAGGGTTCTGGGTAGGAGGAAAGGTGCACCGAACGGGGGGCATCGGATTGCGCAGAACAAACCAGATTTTGATAAAGCAGTTCCGCCAAGAACGGTATGATCGGGGCAACCAGACGGATGAAGGTGACCAATACCTCATAAAGGGTGAGATAGGCGCTGACTTTTTCACTGTCTTCTTCTGCCTTCCAGAAACGACGCCGGTTGCATCGCAGCCACCAATTGGACAAATCCTCGATGAAGCGTTCGCATTCTCGGGTGACAGTGACTGCGTCGTAATGATCGAAACAATTTCGGGTGATGATAACCAAACCGTTCAGGCGGGCCAGGATCCAGCGGTCAAGAAAAGGCCGACCGGCGATGCTGGACGCATGTTTGGTTGGATCGAAATGATCGATATTGGCATAAGTAACGAAGAAGGAATAGACATTCCAAAGGACGAGCAGTTTTCGAGTCACTTCTTCTGCCGGACCATAACCAAACAAAAGGTTCGTCTCGGTGTTCTGCGACGCAAACAGCCATCGCATCGCATCCGCCCCCATGCGGCCTACCGCTTCATCGAACCAAATCGCGTTACCCAGGGAACGATGCATCGGTCGACCGTTTACGTCCATTAGCTTCTCGTAGACCAGAGCGGATTGGTAGGGTGCGCGATCTTCCAGGGTAACGCTCATAAAGAGCATCGAGTAGAACCAAAGTCGGATCTGCTCCCGCATTTCCGTGATGAATTCGGCCGGAAACCAAGTCTGCCAATACTGTGGGTTGTTCAAATATTGCAGGGTGGAGTAGGGGACAATACCAGCATCCAACCAGGCATCACCGACTTCCGGAATTCGCTCCACCGCTTTGTCACAATCGGGACAGCGGATTTTTACTTCGTCAATCCACGGACGGTGCAGTTCAGGAATGCGCACCGGTGTGGAAACCGCCCGTTCCTCCAGCTCATGGCGTGATCCAAGGACGGTAATTCTCCCGCAGGAACAGAGATAAATCGGCAAGGGTAATCCCCAGAACCTCTTGCGGGATATGCACCAATCGCCCATATTCTGTAGCCAATCCTCCATCCGCTTTCCAGCAGATTCTGGCATCCAGCGCACTTTGGCTGCCTCGCGGATCAGAGCAGGCCGGACCTGATCGGTGGCAATAAACCACTCATCCACCAATTTGAACACCAATTCCTCCCCGCAGCGCCAACAAACAGGATAGCGGTGAGTATATTCCTCGGTTTTGTAAAGCAAGTGTTGCTGCTGCAAATCCTGCAAGATCTGCGGGTTCGATTGGCGCACATTGATTCCGTTTAGAAAACCGAATCCCGCGACATAGTTGCCATCATCGTCTATCGGGACAAGTACCGGGAGATTGTGCAACTTGGACAACTCAAAATCCTCAGCGCCACAACCCGGTGCGATGTGTACGATACCGGTTCCCTCCTCTTCTCCAACCTCTGTCCAGGGTATCACTCTGTGTTCAATGCCCTGTTGAGCGGTGAACATGTCAAACGGTCCCTGGTAGCACAAACCAACCAACTCCGTGCCCGGAACCGTCTTTTCCAAATCCCCTTTCGGCAATAGCTTCTCCACAAGGGCGCGAGAAAGGAGATAGACTTTACCCTGCCAGCGGACGTAGGCATATTCCAGTTCCGGATGCACGGCGAGCGCGACATTGGCAGAGAGCGTCCAGGGGGTAGTGGTCCAAACCAGGAAACGCTCCTGATTTCTTCCGAGGATTGGCAATTCAAGGTACACCGCGGTATGGGTGAGGTTTACGTAAGTATCGGTCCCCACCAGTTCGTGTTGGGAAAGCGAAGTACCGCAGCGGATACACCACGGCATCGTGCGATGGCCGCGGTACAGCCAGCCTCGATCGTAACAGCGACGGAGGAAATGCCAGATGTGCTCGATGTTGCTATCCGTCATTGTATAGTAGGAATTCTGCCAGTCCATCCACTGACCCAGGCGGATGGACTGCTCCGTGAGCAGGTCAGCATAATGAATCACTCGTTCCCGGCATTTGCGCGAGAAATTCTCCAGACCATAAGCCTCAATTTGGCGCTTGGAGTTGAAACCCATTTCCCGCTCAACCTCCACTTCCACCCAAAGCCCCTGGCAATCAAAGCCATTTTGGTAGCGCTGGTGGTAGCCCAACATTGATTTGTAGCGCTGGAACAGATCCT
Source organism: Thermodesulfobiota bacterium (assembly GCA_041478715.1). GTDB lineage: Bacteria > Caldisericota > JANLFM01 > JANLFM01 > JANLFM01 > JAPLHX01. Next base: position 4,046 of record JBGOWQ010000015.1, read on the forward strand.
TGTAGGTGCGCCCCCAGGCATGATGAACGCCCATCGGGTTATTGGCGGTGATGGGCCCGTCAATGAAAGAGAAGCGGGGTCCGCCCTCATTCTTTTCCCGCAAGAGATCGAAGATCCGCTCCGATTGCCAGAATCGGAGGAGCTCTTCCTCCTGCGCGATAAAATTTGGTTTCGCTGCTACGGGTCTAAACACTATGGTTGCTTCCTTCCTTTGTTTGAAAACAAAAACCTCCCGCTCAAGGACGAGAGGTTTCCCGTGGTACCACCTTGTTTTGGTCTTATGACCCACTTCGAGTGCTGAACACCCTCTCCTGTAACGGAGACACCGGCGGCGCCTACTTCGAATTCGGACCGCAGCTCCGAGGTGATTTTCCACCCCACATTCCGTAGGTTTTCACCCTTCCTACTCACTGGAGGAACGTCGGAGGCGTACTCTTCCTCATCTTTGCCGATGCCTTTTTGTACCGAAATGGTTCTCATCTGTCAACCGGGGTATAATTCGCCCCGGTTGAATGGTTGCCAGGATTCGGTCTATTTTTTCCAGGAGGTCCACGATGGAGGCAGATCAGGTTCTAATGATGCAACAAAAGCTTGGCGAGCGCGGTTTCGCCGATCTCAGAGCGATTGGAAACCCAGATTTGGAGGATTTTGTCGCCCAGTACGTCTCTCTCTGCAATCCGGATCGAGTGTATCTTTCCACCGGCAGTCCAGAAGATCGACTGAGGATCAAACAGATCGCACTGCAAAACGGGGAAGAAAGGGAATTAGGAATAGAGGGCCATACACTCCATTTTGACAATTCGGCGGACCAAGGAAGAGACAAGAAGAATACTGGGATTCTGGTCCGTGCCGGTGAGCCACTGGATCCATCGATTGAAACCAAGGAGCGGGAGCCGGCATTGGAGGACATCCGAGCGATCCTTACGGGCATTATGAAAGGAAAGGAAGCTATGCTCTGCTTCTTCTGCCTGGGCCCGACCGGATCAGATTTTGCTATTCCCTGCGTGCAACTCACCGATTCCAGCTATGTAGCACATAGCGAAAATCTACTTTACCGCCAGGGTTATGAAGAATTTTGTCGCCAAGGGAGCAATGCCCGTTTTTTCAAATTCGTGCATTCGCAGGGGGAGGTAGACGAGCGCAAGACCTGCAAAAACCTGGAAAAGCGCCGGATCTTTATCGACCTGGAAGAAAGAATTGTCTATTCGGTGAATACGCAATACGGCGGAAATACGATTGGCCTGAAAAAACTAGCGATGCGATTAGCCATCCACCGCGCTACCCAAGAAGGATGGTTGACGGAGCACATGCTGGTGATGGGAATCCATGGACCCGGGAAACGGGTCACGTATTTTGCCGGCGCCTTCCCCTCGCTTTGCGGTAAAACATCGACCGCCATGCTGGAGGGGGAGTCCATTGTTGGGGATGACATTGCCTATATACGCAAAAAAGAAGGTTTGGTTCGGGCAGTGAATGTTGAACATGGAATGTTCGGTATCATCCAGGGTATCAACTCCAGTGACGATCCGATCCAATGGAAAGCGCTGAACAATCCTGGTGAAGTGATTTTCTCCAATGTGCTGGTTTCCAAGGAAGGAAGCGTGTTTTGGAGTGGGAAGGATGGGGAAGCACCAGCAGAAGGGGAAAACTTCTCCGGAGCGTGGTTTGTGGGTAAACAAGACTCCAATGGGAGAGAAATCCCTGCTTCCCACCCGAATGCGCGATTCACTCTCAATTTGGATATGCTCGCAAATCGGGATCCTGATTTGGATGGCCCTGAAGGTTTCGAAATCGGCGGAATTGTCTACGGCGGCCGTGATTCTGATACCTCCCTCCCTGTGGAGGAGTCCTTCGACTGGATTCACGGGGTGATCACCAAGGGAGCCATTCTTGAATCTGAGACCACTGCAGCTACCCTGGGACGAGCAGGTGTGCGGGAATGGAATCCGATGTCCAATCTCGACTTTCTTTCGATTCCGGTGGGGAAATACCTGCGGATCAACCTGGATTTTGCCAAAGACTTACAGCGGATACCCCGCATTTTCTCCGTCAATTATTTCCTGAGAGGGAAAGATGGCTACTGGTTAAATGAGAAAAACGATAAGAAGATCTGGTTCAAATGGATGGAACTGCGGGTCCATGACGAAGTCGATGCGCTAGAGGCACCTACGGGTTTAGTTCCCAGATACGAAGACCTGAAACCATTATTCTGGGATATTCTGCACAAGGAATATCCCAAAGACGAATATTTGAAGCAATTCACGGTTCGGATCCCGGAATGGCTAGCAAAAATTGATCGGACCAAATCTATTTTTCAAGCCAAGGTGGTCGAAACCCCAGCTGAAGTTCATCGGATTCTGGACGAACAAAAAAAGAGACTTCTGGCATGGCGCGACAAATTTGGTGACTATATTACGGCTGATAAACTGTTGCGGAAGGGATTGTAAACTTCGATACTGCCCTGATCGGTTACCACATCTTATAATTGGAGTATGCAGATCGCTTGGTGGGAATTGCTTTTACGTCTGGTTGGTGCTGCAGCCGTGGGAGCGCTGGTAGGGGCAGAACGCGAAATAGCCGGCAAACGCGCAGGCCTGAGAACGCATTTACTGGTTGGTTTGGGTTCAGGATTGTTGGTTTGTCTGTCATTCGCGTTTCCCGAATCGTTCAAACCAATGCGTATTGCAGCCGGAGTGATCACTGGGATTGGATTTTTAGGAGCTGGTGCGATTTTCCGCGAGGGTGCAAATGTTCAAGGACTCACTACGGCAGCAACCATCTGGATGACCAGTGCCCTCGGTATGGCGGTGGGGGTCGGATTATATTTGGCTGCACTCGTTGCTTTGGTGATCGTACTGTTGGTTCTCCGCTTGCTGATGCGCGCGGAAATCCGGATACCTAAGTTGCTCAATTACACGGTGAGCATAACCCAGTACCCTCTTAGTAGTCATAGTATAGAAGAGATTCTGGCGTTCTTTCGGCAGCAAGCCATTAGGGTGCAGGAAGTGGAATCAAATGGAATCTCACCGGATATCAGCTGGAAGTTCCGTTTAACCGTCCCGTACCGGGTGGATTTCGAAAAAAGTCATGATCGCGTTACCAAGTTTCGGATCACGATTTGCGATATCGAATGAAAAAAACAGCTAGTCTGGAAATTGGTAAAACAGATTGGACGACATATCCAGAGAGGAATTGACCCGAACCGCAGGCTGCGGGAACATGGAAACGCGATTCGTGGCAAGAGGAAAGTTAGTCGGCAAGATCACCATCAGGAGCCAATACCGAGGAGCGAGGGTGAAGCGAGGGAGACACTGGTGCGCCCGACAGGGGTCGAACCTGCAGCCTACGGCTCCGGAGGCCGTCGCTCTATCCATTGAGCTACGAGCGCACCGAAATATTGTAGCAGAACGGGTTTGGATCAGCAGAACGGATGAAGCAATTGCCCAACCTGACATTCGCTGCAATAAGGATTCTGCTTACCCTGAAGTCTTCCTAGCTATTCCTCGATTTTGGATTTCTTGCGGAACTTTAGAAGCAACTCGATCAATTCGGAAAACTCAGATGTTTTTTTCTCCGGGCAGATGATAATCAGGTCATGCGGTTTTTCTCCGCCCAAGGCAATCGTTAAATTACCGTATTTGTCAAGAGAAGCATCTTCGATCATGCCAAAGGGGTAGGAAAAATACTTGTTGCCGCTTCGCTGGATGAGACGAGAATCGGTAAGAATTAAAACATCTTCCACTGCTGCCACTTGCACGAATACTCGTTCCAAGGGATCCAGTTCTTTCTGAATCTCCTCTTGGACCTTGGCGGGAAGAGTTTCTCTCAGACGCTGGTAATCGTCTTCCAGACGCTCCAGGCTCCGGCGGACTTCCTTGCTGCAGACGGGGCAGGTTTGTGTATCCAAACTGAACTTTCCTTCGCAGGAGAGATCTCCACAATACTGCCAGGTTTTCCGATTGCAGGATGGACAGAAGGGGGAGTGCCGGCTGATCTTGGCGCCACAAAACTGGCAGGACAATTGCTCAACCTTCGCGAAAAATTGGCCGTCCTGGGAAAATACCAATTCCACGCCGCAATAAGGGCAGGACTTCCCGTCGCTCTTTAGGGGAGCGAGGCAAGAAGGGCATTTTATGGCACCACAACCGGAACAGCGCTCGACTTTCTTTGCTGGTTCTTCCATCAGTTTCCTCCGTAATGTGCGACTGTGAATTGTAATCATAACCATTTTTCATCCCCTTGCCAAACCGGTATCAGTTTGACTTTTCTGGTCTCCTCCCGTAATTTGTGCGCTGATGCTTTCTCGGGGCTTTGTCCTGATACCGTGCTTCAACGAAGAGGGGAATCTCCTGCGCTTGGTTGAGAGGTTGGTGGAAGTCTTTGAAGCCAACGGTTGGTCGTGGCAAATCCTCTGCGTAAATGATGGCAGCCAAGATCGTACGGGCGAGGAAATTGACCGAGCACAAGCCAAATATGGCAATCTGCTAAGGGTGGACCATCCCCGCAATCTCGGTTTTGCTCAAGCCATTCGAACCGGAGTAGAAACTCTGTTGCAGCAGCCGAACTTGGACGGCGCTTTCATCCTGGATGCAGATCTGACACATGATCCGGCTTCTTTAGTCCTATTTGCCTCGGCCTTGGAAGGTGGAGCGGATCTGGTGATTGGATCCCGCTATATAGAACAAGGCAAGATGGAGAGGGTTCCACTTTGGAGGCGGGTATTAAGTGGTTTGGGCAACGGTGTTGGCCGCCTGATGGGGATTCCGGTAAAAGATGCTACGTCGGGTTACCGCGCGTTCAGTCGAAAAGCGTTGGAGATCGTGCGAAGTTGCCGTGAAAACAATTTCTCGATCCAATTGGAGGAAGTTTTGCTCTGCCGCAAGGCGGGACTGCGCTTGACGGAAGTTCCTATAACTCTAGGCGTGCGAGACGTTGGAATCTCTAAATTTCACTACTCCATTCGACTCTTCTGGCGCTACTTCCTTTTACTCTTTTTTCTTCGATCAAGGGATGGGGACCGAGGGGGTTAGGGACAGTTGGCTTTCCCAGATATCAATCTGGCTCAGTAATTGCGGGATTACCTGATTTGAAAGATTGAATATTTGGGCAGCTTGAGCAGCTTCCTTTGCTCTGGCCAAGTCCTGGCGAGCAGCACTTGGATCGTTTGCGTCCAGCGTTTGGAAACAATTCATGTAGAGTTTGCTCAAATTGACCTAAGAGGACCACTCACTGGGATTGATGATGGTGGAAGCCTCGGCTGCGGCAACCCCTTTTTGAAAGAAACCAACTTTTTAGAAGCATCCCAGGATGAAAATGGTCTAGCGCCGGTTCTCTAGTAGAAACTGGAGCGGATTGACCGGAATCCGGCCGATCCTTGCTTCCCAATGCAAGTGGGGACCGGTCACCGCACCGGTTTGGCCAACACGACCGATGCTTTGACCTTGCGAAACGGAATCACCGACGCGGACCAGGAACGCTGAGAGGTGGTAATAGAGAGAGAACAACCCCCCACCGTGCGCAAGAACCAAGGTATTGCCGCGGGAATACAATTCTTCAGCCAGGACGACAATTCCCGAAGCTGCCCCGCGTACGAAATCTCCCTCCTCTCCCGAAAAATCAACTCCATAATGATAGTCGAACCCAAGTTCCCCATAGTCTCGCTCCGTGCCAAAAGCAGAAATAACTGGATTGGTAACTGGAAGACCCCAGGCCAAGATCGATGATTAGGATGAGGGTTGATCCAGTACCGCATAGAGGATCTCCCGTTCCCGCTGTAGAAACTCCTCTGACAGCAGATCCTGGGACGCGGGAGGAAGGTCAATACTCTCCGTTGGCAAAGCGACATTGGAGATGGGAATTGCCAAGGTGAGGGTCTGATCGATCTCTCGATATAGGACATGAAATCGGATGGTTCCTAGATAAGGTTCTTGCCCCAGCGAAATAGGGATCAGACAAGGAACAGAGTAAGAAATGGCTTCGTCCTCCCAGAACAGCTCCACGCGGAATGCCGGGGGAGCCACTGCTTGTACTTCGAGGCAGCTACCCGGAAAAGCCTGGCTTGGGCGGCAGGATAAACGGATCGGCCCATAAACGGTCAATTCCTCCGCCACCCGTTCGTCCTTGCCTTGGATCCGACATAGGATCACCGCCAATTCAGCCCGGGTCAAACTGGATTCCGGAGAGAACGCCTCCAGCGAGGATCCTTGTAAAATGCCCAATTGGTGCATTCCTTCGATCGCGGCAAAAAAGGAAGAACCGTCGGGCACATCGCGGAAGCTGGGTACGCTCTCTACTTGGATCTGAGGGTAAAACGCACGCCAAAGAGCGAACGCGGCTTCCTCGCGCGGAACCTGGCGGGAAGGCTCAAAGTAGTCCCAGGGAAGCCAGCCTTCCTCTTTGGCAACGAGAAAGTATGGCACAGCCCAGTTTACCCCCATTGAAAAGGGAGACAATGCAGCATTGGCGGAGCTTGTCAGGACCAGGATTTTGCAGAGTTGTGATTCTTCCACCGCAGCATCCGGGCGAAATGAGCCATCGGGAAAGCCTGCCAGAATTCCCTGTCGAGACAGGGTAGTGATAGAGCTCTCCGCCCAATGGCCCGACACATCGGAAAAAAGAGTTTCGGCGGAAACGGGAAATCCGCCGGGTGGTGCGAACAAAACCAGCAGTAGAATCCCAATTGCGATCCGCATTGGACCGGATAGAGTGTAGCACCCGGTGTTTCCCCATGTATAATCCGCTCAAGGAGAAAAAACTATGGACTTACGTTTGTACAATACATATTCGCGGCGGAAGGAAAGCTTCACTCCCCTTAGGGAAGGTGAAGTTCGGATTTATACCTGCGGCCCCACGGTGTACGATTTCGCCCACATTGGCAATTACCGAACGTTCCTGTTCGAAGATCTGCTCCGGCGCACGCTGCAGCTCTTCGGCTATCGTGTGGTTCAGGTCATGAATCTGACGGATGTGGATGACAAGATCATCCATGCAGCCTTGACGCGGAGTGTTTCGCTGGAAACGATCACGGCTCCCTTCATCAAAGCGTTTTTCGAGGATTTGGGAACATTGAATGTCGAACCGGCCCAGTATTATCCCCGAGCAACCGAACATATCCCCCAGATGCTTCGCCTAATCGGAATCTTGCTAGAAAAAGACTGCGCCTATCGGTTGGGCGGTTCCGTGTATTTTGATATCAGCAAATTCTCCAAATACGGGAGTTTATCGCGGTCCAAAGTTACGCAAAACCGGGCATTATCACGCCTGGAATCCGATGAGTATGAAAAGGAGGAAATCACTGATTTCGCCTTGTGGAAAGCACACAAGGAGGGAGAACCGTTTTGGGAGAGTCCCTTCGGGCCGGGACGACCTGGATGGCACATCGAGTGCTCGGCAATGTCGATGCATTATCTGGGAGAAACGCTGGACATTCACACGGGAGGGATCGACAATATGTTCCCGCACCACGAGAACGAGATCGCCCAGAGTGAAGCAGCAACCGAACAGACGTTTGTCCGATACTGGCTTCATGCCAGCCATCTGATGGTAGAAGGTGAGCGGATGGCCAAATCAAAAGGAAACTACTATACCCTGCGGGACCTCTTGGTCAAAGGATTCTCTTCCAAGGCAATCCGCTTCTTGCTAACCTCCGCCCACTATCGCACACCTCTAAACTTCACCTTCGATGGATTGGTGCAAGCGGGAAAACAGGTGGAACGGATCCAGGACTTCTTCCACCGCCTGCTGGAGTATCAGCAAAATACGGAAAACCAACCCGAACTGCCTGGAATTCTGCGTCAGCGGGAAAACGAGCTTCGAAACTCCCTGGCAGACGACTTGAATATCTCCGGAGCCCATTCCGCACTCTTTTCACTGATGCGAGACATCAATCCCTGGCTGCTTTCCGGCAGCCTCAGCCTGCAGGATGTGCGGTCTGTGATCGAGGTACTGCGCTCCTTTGACCAGGTGCTGGGTCTGTTGGAA
>JBGOWQ010000088.1:0-5661 GCA_041478715.1 Thermodesulfobiota bacterium
GGTGAAACAATACCTGGAGAAGATCGGACAGGCGAAAACCATCTTCATCAATGGACCCGCGGGCGTGTTCGAAAAATCGGATTCGGAGTATGGAACCCAATCCCTTTGGCTGGCTGTGGCCCACTCCCCCGCCTACAGCGTGATCGGTGGGGGGGACAGCATCGCCGCCGCGAAAAAGTACCAGGTCAAATCAGAGTTCTCCTATGTTTGCACGGGCGGTGGCGCCATGATCCGTTTCCTGGCCGGTGAGCCATTGCCGGTGATTGAAGCCCTGCAAAAGGCGGGGAAAAGATTCCTTGCAAACAATCAAGGCTCAGGCTAAATGAGCCTGCAGGGTGTCGATCCCATTCGGGCACTGGAACAACGAGCCAAGGCTGTGCGAAAGCACGTGCTGACCATGATTTCCCATGCCCAGGTCGGACACCCGGGGGGCTCCCTGTCCTGCGTCGATCTGTTGGTCGCTCTCTACATTGCTGTTTTGCTCATCGACCCACTTCAGCCTTCTTGGTCAGAGCGGGATCAACTGATCCTCTCCAAAGGCCACGCTGCCACTGCCTTGTATGCCACCCTGGCCGAGCGAGGGTTCATCCCGCTGGAATGGCTGGCAACCTTCGGCCAGATCAACAGTCCCTTGCAGGTACACCCGGACCGGAACAAGGTCCCCGGTGTCGATGCATCTACCGGTGCCCTCGGCCAAGGACTGTCGATTGGATTGGGAGTGTCTCTGGCGGCCAGTCTGGATCGGCGAGACTCGCGCGTATTCGTGCTCCTGGGAGACGGGGAGCTGCAAGAAGGTCAAATCTGGGAAGCGGCCATGGCCTGTTCGCACTACAGGGTCGACAATCTGGTCGCCATCGTTGACTCCAACCAGGTTCAATTGATGGGGCCTGTCTCTGCGGTAATGGGAATTCAACCCTTGCCCGCGAAATTCGAATCCTTTGGCTGGAACGTGCTGGAGATTGATGGCCACCAATTCCCGCAGATCCTTACCGCAACGGACGCAGCTAAATCTTGCCGGAGCAAACCAACGGTGATCATCGCCCGTACCGTAAAAGGCAAGGGATGCTCCTTCATGGAAAACAAATCCGAATGGCATGGCAGAGCACCCACCGGCGACGAGCTCTGCCAAGCTCTATTGGAACTGGATCGGGACTAGCATGACCGCGATCCGGGATACCTTTGGCACAGCCCTGGTGGAATTGGGTGGGAAAAATGATCAGGTTGTCGTGCTGGACGCGGACTTGGGGAGCTCCACGCGGGCTGTTTTATTCGCCAAAGCCTTCCCCCAGCGGTTCTTCCAGATGGGCATCGCCGAACAAAACATGATGGGGGTGGCCGCAGGGCTGGCGTTATCGGGCAAGATCCCGTTTGTCACCTCGTTTGCCACCTTCGTTACCAAGAGGGCCTGCGACCAGGTAGCGATTTCCATCGCCTACCCGAATCTTAACGTCAAAATCATCGGAGCCTACACCGGTTTGTTCTCCGGTCACACCGGAGCTACACACCAGGCGATTGAGGATATTTCGATTATGCGCGGGATTCCCAACATCGTGGTCATTGACCCCGCCGATGCGGAGGAAATGCGGCAGGCGGTACCCGCAATTGCTGACTACCAAGGACCCGTCTATCTGCGGGAAACACGCGATCAATGGCCCGATATTTTCGGGACAAATTACCGGTTTGCGATCGGGAAAGCGACCACCGTCGTGGAAGGACAAGATGCCAGCATCATTGCCTGTGGCGTGCTGACTAGCGAATCCGTTCAGGCAGCAGCCCTACTTGCCAAGCAGGGAATCAAGGCCCAAGTGATCAACATGTCGACCATCAAACCGATTGATCGACAAGCCGTCGTGACCGCAGCCCGGCAAACGGGAACCATCATCACGGCGGAGAATCATAGTATTTTTGGTGGTTTGGGCAGCGCGGTAGCCGAGGTTTTGGTGGAAGAGCGACCATGCTGGATGAGCCGCGTGGGGATTCCCGACGTGTTCGGGGAATCCGGTTCCAATCAGGAACTGATTGAAAAGTACGGCCTAGATGCCAGGCACATTGCGGAAGTCGTGATGCGCACGATCAAGAAGGGACGGTGATCTGACCATGCGACTGGAAATCCCCTATGATCACACCACTCTGGAATTCGAGATCCCGGAGCGGAATCTGTCGGCCATCGTGAAGCCGGCGTTGACGGAAGCAGCCGCTAGTTGCCAGCTCGAGCCCGGAACGGCAATGCTTGAGCGCGAAAAGCAGATCGTAGCGGATGCGCTGCTTCAGCCGATTGGCTCTGTCAGACTTTCCCAGTTGATCAAATCCGGATCCAAAGTCGCGATTGTAGTCAGCGACATTACCCGACCGTGCCCCAGCTATAAGTTCTTACCGTTCCTCCTGGACGAATTGCGGCCGATCGACTTGCGGCAGGTAGTGATCATTTTCGGCCTGGGGATTCATCGGGGTCATAGCCGGGAAGAGCAAAGGCAATTGATCGGGGAAGGCCTGTTCGACCGGGTTCAAACCATCGACTTCGACCCGGCAAACTGCCGGCTCTTAGGTTACACCAGTCGCGGAACGCCGATTGAGGTGTTCCGTCCTTTCCTAGGGGCCGATTTGCGGATCTGTACCGGCAACATTGAGTATCACTATTTTGCCGGTTACAGCGGTGGCCTCAAAGCGGTGATGCCGGGAATCTGCAGCCGTCGAACGATTGAGAAGAACCACGGTCTGATGTTTACTCCCCGGGCGGAGGCCGGCGTGTATTCAGGGAACCCCGTGCGAGAGGACATCGAGGAGGCCGGTCGTGCGGTGGGAGTCCAGTTCCTTTTCAACGTGATCCTGAATGAGAAGAAGGAAATCGTGGCCGCGGTAGCCGGAGATCCGCAGGCAGCATTTCAGTACGGCATCACGATCTACGATCGGCTTTTCGGTTTCTCCATCGATCAACCGGCGGACATCGTGATTACCTCACCGGGCGGGTACCCGAAGGATCTCAATCTTTACCAAGCCCAGAAGGCGATTGACAATGCCAAGGGCATCCTGCGCAAGGGCGGAGCCCTGATTCTGGTGGCCAGCTGCCATGAAGGTTTCGGTGAAGCCACATTCGAACGATGGATCCTGGAAACGGATGACCCTGACCAACTGATCTCCCGAATTCAGCAGAAATTTGTTCTGGGCGGCCATAAGGCCGCTGCGATTGCCTCATTGCGGAAGCAATTCGATCTGTATTTAGTTTCCGATTTACCCGTGGATCTAGTCCGCCGAATCGGTTTTGAGCCGGCCGTCTCCATTGGGGAAGCCCTGCATTCCGCTTTTGAAAAAATAGGACCCGAATCCAAAGTCGTCGTGATTCCCTACGGCCATGTGGTCAAACTTGGCTCCCCGCAAAAATACCATCAAGAAATATATTCTGAGGGAGGAACCAGTGGAGATTGAAGAAAGGCCAAAGAAGCAAGTCGGTATTGACAAAACCGCTTGTGTTCCATAGCATTGAACCGTTTACGTAATCGGTTTATTCCATGCAATCACAATCCGGACTGACGGGAAAGGACGTGGTGTGGCGATTCCCGGGAAAGGCGAGATTGATCGTTTGGGATGAATTTCATAAATTCTTGATCCAAGCATGGGAGTCGCGACCGGCGTAAATGGGTCAGTCGGCGAATTCGCAACCGATCATTGCCATGCAGGGGGTCACTAAAGACTTCCCGGGCGTTCGAGCGTTGGATAACGTGGATTTCGATCTGCGCAAAGGTGAGATCCACGTGTTGGTGGGCGAGAACGGTGCCGGAAAATCCACCCTGGTTAAACTTTTGGCGGGAGTGCTCTCGCTGGAGCATGGCAAGATCCATGTCCAAGATACTGCGGTGCGCATTTCCAATCCCAGCCGAGCGCAACGATTGGGGATCGCCATTGTATACCAGGAATCCAATCTCACGCCGAGCCTAACGGTCGCCCAGAATATCTTCCTCTGCCACGAACCTTTCAAGCTCGGCTTTGCCGTGGATGTTGGCAATGAGGTTCGCAGGGCACGCGAACTGCTGGAATCCCTTTCTATTGATGTGAATCCGAATGAGCTGGTGGACAACCTCAGTTTGGGAAAACAGCAACTGGTTGCATTCGCCAGGGCGCTTTCCTTCAAGCCGCGCGTGATTATCATGGATGAGCCAACCTCCTCGCTTACAGCGCAGGAAACAGATCTGATGTTTTCCACCCTCAAGAAACTGAAGGAAGAGGGCGTCGGGATTATCTATATCTCCCACCGGCTGGAGGAATTATTCCGGATCGGTGACCGGATCACGGTATTGCGTGATGGCAAGAAGATCGAGACCTTGGATATCAAGCAAACGAAATTAAGCACCATCATCCGGATGATGGTGGGTCGCGATATTTCCGAAATGTACCCGAAAGAAGTCACCCAGATCGGCGAGGAAGCCCTCCGGCTGGAAGGGCTGACTCGCAAAGGAGTTTGCCGAGACATCAACCTTTATGTTTGCAAGGGGGAAGTGGTGGGTCTGTTTGGCTTGGTGGGAGCCGGTCGAACCGAGACTATGCGCATGGTGTTTGGCCTGGATCCGATGGATGCAGGATCCATATATCTTCATGGCAAGAAAATAAGCCACATTTCACCCAGCGGTTCGGTCGGTCTGGGCATTGGTTTTTTACCCGAAGATCGCAAACAGGAAGGGCTGTGCCTGGCATTGGCGGTCAAGGAGAACATTGTCCGCGCTTCACTCGACCGATTGTTCCATTCGGGTTTCGTGTCGAGTAAAAAAGAAAACGAAATGGCCAAGAAATACATCCACGAACTCAGCATTGCCACGCCGTCAGCGGACCGTTTGGCGCTTTACTTAAGCGGCGGTACGCAGCAGAAAGTGGTGTTGTCACAATGGTTGTGCGCGGAATCGTCCGTTCTAATCCTTGATGAGCCGACGCGCGGTATTGATGTGGGCACAAAGGTGGAGATCTACCGAATCATCAACCAACTAGCCAAGAACGGAGCGGCAATCCTCGTGATTTCCTCCGAATTGCCGGAGATCATGGGCATAAGTGACCGAATTTACGTGATGTGCCAAGGGAGCCTCACCGGGGAGCTGAAACAGGGAGAAGTGACGGCCGAAACCGTGGCCGCATGTGCGTTTGGAACGCAGGAAACTATCGATGCGACCACATTCTAGCTTTGATTTTCGCCGGTGGCTGAGGGTTGTTCCCAACATTACCTGGATTTTGTTGGGACTGCTGATCGTTTTTTCCATTTCTGAACCCAACTTTGGCACACTGGATAACGCCTTCAATCTGATTCGCCAGGGAGCAGTTCTGACCATTGTTTCGATGGGGATGATGATCGCGATCACCAGCGGGGGTATTGACCTGGCGGTAGGATCGCTGGTCGGTCTATCCGGGGTGGTTACCGCGTTCACCCTCAGTCAGGGATTGGGCTGGCCACTGGCAGTACTAGCGGGAATCGTCACCTGCAGCCTCGCCGGTTTGATATCCGGACTGATCATCGCCAAAGGACGGATTTTCCCCTTCGTGGTCACCTTCGGCATGCTTTTTATCGCTCGCAGCCTTTCCATCGGATTAGCCCGGGGGGGGTCGATCCACATTGACAACCCAACATTCTCTCTAATCAATGAGGGGTATTTCCTGCAATTGCCGATGCCCTTCTGGATCACC
>JBGOWQ010000092.1:0-5578 GCA_041478715.1 Thermodesulfobiota bacterium
CAAGGAAAGCTTGGTGAGATTGCTTACTGGTTCGTCAACCCCCAAGAGCGGGTTCGTACCTATAAGAAAGTGACGTTTTTCCTATTTAGGCACTCTCCGTCGATATTACCGGCCACGATCGGGAGGTGGATGAAGTCCGTTTTTGGCCGGTTGCCGAAGCGCTTTATGCATCCAGTTACCCCAAGGATCGGGAGATCCTCCAGAAAGCGTTGCAGATATTGACTGAAACGAAACTGATCTAGACCAGACCCAGCCGCTTTTGTGTTTCCGGCGTGGGTCGTCCCTCGGCATCCCAACCCCGCAGCCTGAAGATCTCTTGCACCTGCCCCTCGAAGAAATCGCGGGGGATTGTTTTGCCTTGCATCAGGCCGGCGAAGCTTTCCTCGGTGAAGAAACGCGCAGGCAAGGTGTCGTCGGCGTGCGAGCGTCCGGTACGCAAGGCATAGACCCTTGACAGCGTTTGCATTCGCTCTCCAGCCAACAGCAGCTCTTGCGGCGCAAGATCCCAACCGGTGGCGGCGGTCATGAACGGCGCAAGACGGTCCAGACCGAAAGGAAGAAAATCGCAGACAATCAGCGAATTGCGCGCGTTGATCTCATCCTGGCCTTGCCGGATATAGCTAGGCAGAGTTTGGAGAGAGAGACCGTTGTTCATCTCGTCGGTTGCGCTCCAGAAGCGGGTATGACTGGCAAAATCGGATGTGGCCAGCGCCAACCCCATTGAGTAACAACCGAGCGGGTTGACACCGGATAGCTCCATCCCGCCTGTCTGAATGGCGAAACTCGCGCTGTCTTGACCAATCTGCCGACTGGCCAGTCGAGTTCCTTCCGCCAACAGGTCTCCCACTCCCTGACGATAGGCAATGTCCTCAATCAGTTTCTGCTGCGCTGCAGCGTCACCAAATTGGATCCACCGGTTGTCTTCCTTCGACAGCAGCCCCTGCTCGGCCGCTTCCATCGCGAAGGAGACCACCACCCCGGTGGAAATGGAATCCAATCCCAATTTGTCGCAGAGCCAGTTGGCGGTGGCTACGTCCTTTGCGCTACCGATCTCGCAGCCTGAACCAAGGAATGCGGTCGTCTCGTATTCCGGTCCCTCCAATTCCCGGCCATCCCAATGACCCAGCTTGGAACAGCGGATGATGGCGCAACCGTAACAGCCCACGTCCTGCCAGCTTAACTCCTTCCGGCAGGTTTCCGAGGTAATACCCTCGTAGTGATCGAATTCTCCTTGCTTGAAGTTATGCGTGGGCAGAAAGTGGCCGATTTCCTGGCCCCACCGGATCCACATCATCGTACCCAGCTTGGTGCGCCGAGCCACGCCGGGATCGACCTTCATCTCTTCCACCATCGCTCGAGACAAGCGCTTGAATTCCACTTCGTCCTCGTACTGAAGTCGTTCGTTTCCGGTGGCCACGACTGCCTTGAGGTTCTTGGAACCCATCACCGCGCCAGCTCCGCCCCGGCCGAATTGGCGGTAGAGCTCGGTGCCAATACAGGCAAAACGGACCCGCTTCTCCCCGGCTGGACCGATGGAAGCCACCTTACTGCCAGGATGACGCTCGCGCAGGATTCTCTCCGTATCGAAGATGTCCTTACCCCACAAGTCCTTCGCATCGCAGATCTGTGCCCCCTCGGGGCTCAGCAGCAGGTAGACCGGCTCCGCAGAAGCGCCGTGGATGGAGAGATAGTCCCATCCCGATCGCCGTAACGCCGGACCGAAGTGACCGCCGGCGTGCGAGTCGAGAGAGTTTCCCGTCAGCGGAGAGCGGGTCACCACGGCAGAGCGGGCGGAGGTCTGGATGGTGGAACCGGTTAAGGGGCCCGTGACGAAAATCAGTGGATTTGTGGGATCGAAGGGATCGGCCGAGTGGTCTTGCTCCACCAACAGCGACAGCCCCACGCCCTTGCCGCCAAGCCATTTTCGCAATCGTTCCGGCTCCAGCTTGCCGCCGCGTGATGTGGCCCTGTCAAGATCCACTTCCAGATGGCGGTCAAAGGCGCTCATCTTAGTCTCCCTTCCGGCAGGTCAGTGCACGATGGATATCCAGCAGATCTACCAGCATGGCGTAGCCGGTAGGCATCTTTCCCGCTCCCGGGCCTTTGATCGTGACTTCACCCAGGGTATCGGTGGTGAACGTGAGGGCATTTCCTGCTCCGCTCACTGCGGCCAGCGGGTCTTCTTTGGGTAGGCGCTGCGGCGACACGGAGACCTGCACCCGGCCATCTTCCCGCCAGACCCGGCCGATCAGCTTGTAAACTTGCCCGGCCTTGCGCGCAGCTTCAATGTCTTCTGCCCGGATGCCGGTGATTCCTACACAGTTCAGCGTCTGGGGGTCGGGACAAATCTCGGCGCCAAAGACGGTGTTGGCTAGAATGCATACTTTGGCCAGGGCATCCCACCCCAGCACGTCCGCGTCTGGTACGGCCTCGGCGTACCCCAGATCCTGGGCAGTTTTGAGAGCCTGAGCATAAGTACCCCCTTCGCTCATCTGGGTCAGGACAAAATTGGTGGTGCCGTTCAATATCCCCCGGATCTCCGAGATCTGGCTGCCTGCCAGGCAATAGCGGGCCAGATTCAACAAGGGAGTTCCGCTCATCACGGTACCTTCAAAGCGCAATTCGAGGCCGCGATCCTTGGCCTCGGCCAGCAATTTGTGCGCGTGGAGAGCCAACGGGCCTTTATTGGTGGTGATAACGTGTATCCCCTGTGCCAATGCCCGCCGGATATGGGTAGTGGCAGGTTCTGCGGTCTTGATGTCCGTCCAAGAGGCCTCAAACAGAATGTCGGCACCACAACGCTCAATCGTGGCCACGGCATCGAGGCCATGTTCCTTCCCGGGAAATTGATCCAGGCTCTTTCCCTCTCTGGCCCAGGCCAGGGCTTGCCCGATCCCGATCCCTTCCGGGGCAATCACGCTACCCTTCGCCGAATCGGCAATGGCTACCAGGCGGACCTCCAGGCCGGCATCTTTCCGCAAGAACTCCGCCTTGGACTCGAGCAGCTCAGCAAATCCCTGACCCACGACCCCAAATCCGATCATCGCAATTTTATACACTCTGTTCCTCCTGTGTAGGGTGGCTTCTGATGCTTCATTCTAAAGGGTACCCCGTTTCCGTTACAATAGAGGCTACATCACGGAGACGAAAGGAAAACGATGGACACCAAGGATCTGCAAGCACGACTGACGATTCCGGAAGACCGCCTGCGAGCGATCAACGACGTGCTGTTGGACCCCAATACGCAAGTCGTACACGATTTCCTGCAAGTGGTAGCCAAGTACGGTACCCCGGAAGAGATCAACGCCAAGGCAGCGCAAGCGCGCAAGTTGGAGAATCTGATGCGCAGGCTGCGGGAACACGGCTCCCCCTATCTGGCAGATCTGGAGTGGTTAATCGCCGCCCGAGACCGGGGAGACTTCATCACGATCGCCGATTACCGCCGGGGATTGTTGGGTGATAGAGCCGCCAGCATGGCCTTCAAGGACGCTTTTGCCGTAACCCTGGAGATTTCTGCTGCCCAATACTTCCCATGGATCGTTGTGGAAGCCAGACAAGCCATTGCCAAGCGTGAAGTGATGCCGGGACGTTTTATTCGTGTACGCAAGATGAAGGAGTCAGAAGCGGACCAAGGCGATATGCTGGCCTTTGCCGCGGCCATGCAAGTGATGGGGGCCAGTTATGTTGAAACGCTGGACACCAAAGGCACCGATGGTTCCAACATCCACTTGGGCGGCCCGGCTACGATTACCGGATATTTTGGCGGGGTGGGCCAGCCCAATGAGCATGCCCTAATGTGGGTAGACGAGTTCCTCTATTACTACACCACCTACGGAACCAAGTCGGTCTTGAACATCAATCCGGGTACGGTGTTGCTGGGCTATTTACTTTACAAACTGGGGATTGACGTCGAATTCAAGATCTCCGTCTTCATGGGAAATGACAATCCTTATGCCACACTTTGGACGATGATCGGAGCCAAGCTCTTTTCCCGCGACGATGGCTCCAGTCCGCTGATTGGGTTCAATCTGTCCAACTCCGTGACCAACCAAACCCTGGAAATCACAGCGCAATTCCGCCAGGCGCTGGGATTCGAAGATGTGGTCCGCTTCGAGCATCACATTACCGAGGCCTACAAGAGTATTGTGATCCAACCCTACAATCGGCGGGACGAGCTGGTAGCTTTAGCCGACCACGTAGCCAACATCTCGGCAAAACACGAGGGGGGTGAAGTTGAGATCGAGAAAGGGCGAGACCACCCCTCTGATATTTTGGATTACTTCCGCGCCAAGGATGAAGTGTGCGCCTGCAATGAGATGGAGGTTCTGCTACTGAATTACCTGGACAAGCACGACTCCATCAATCGTACCGCCCGTGCGCTGACAGAACATGGCCTGAGCTTTGTAGCCGCTCCCAACTTGCATCATCGCAGCTGAGTCTGCTGTTTGGCTGGTTGGGCGCTACCGCTGCGCGATGGCAATCAGCCAATCGCTGGTTTCTTTGTCGTAGGGATCAAAACGATAGCTCCCATAGACTGTGATCTGGTGAAAACCCGATGCGGTCAACAAGCGAACATAGTCATCCCGCAGAAGCATCTGCGGGTAATCTACGCTCCAGACAGCAAAATCGCTTCGCTCCGGACTGTGCCAAAGATCCAAAATGTGGTAACGGGCGCCACGTCCATGATAGTCGATGGCGAACAAGCGGGAAAACTCCGGCAAGTTCACCGCGGGGATGAAGCGCGGCTTGGCGCGCCATTGTTTGTCGGAGGTGCCTTGTGAAAGGACCAGGATGCCGTTCTCCCTCAACACGGTCCGGATGCTGGCAAAAGCGCGCACCACTTCCTCATCGTCCGGCATGTGCAGGATCGAGCTGGATAGGCAGGTCACTGCGTCAAACGGTTGCGGAAAATGCGCCGGTAATTCGCGATAATCGGCTAGGGTCAGGGGGATTCTCAAGCCCAGCCCGGCCAAGTTCTTGCGCGCTTGCGCCAGCATCGACGGAGACAAGTCCGTTCCCCAACCCTGGCAGCCAAGCGTGTGGAACAGGATCAGATCTCTACCTGTGCCGCAAGCGCAATCGAGTACGGACTGGACCTGGTACCGGTCAAACAGTTGACGAAAGAAATCCTGGCGTACCGGATCCGGTTCCCCGATCGGACCGGAAAATCGGTCATACCGTTCGGCAAAATCGGCATAGATATCATCTGAACACTCGCTCATGGTTCCCTCGCGTAGATCCCCTACCCTGGCAAAACCCACCGATCGAGCGATCGCGCTTGAGCAATAGCCTGGGCATGGTGTTTTTGCTGCATGAACCGTTTATTCGCTCGGTTCAAGGCCAAGCGTGAGTCGCTCTTCCTCGATCCGGCAGAATTTGCGAAAGTCGCAGGTCCGGCAGCGAGGACCTTTTTTCGGTTCGAAGCGGCCACGACCGATTCCTTCTGCCACCCGAACGAGTGCCTCCAGCGCTTCGGCCAGCTTATCGTCGCCGGCCGGCAAATGGGCTTGCTCTTGTTCTCGCAGAAAGTAGTAATAAAGATCATCCGGTGGGTGACCAAACCGTTCTTTCAACGCCA
>JBGOWQ010000143.1:0-4263 GCA_041478715.1 Thermodesulfobiota bacterium
CAACAATCTGCGGCTGATGACGGATCAGACCAAGCTCAATGGGCTGGGTGATCGGATTCCGCTGCCATTTCCGTGGGGAATGGGTTCGGTGATCAGCGTCGGGGATATCGTCTTGTTGGTCGGTCTCCTGGTGCTGATCATTTTCCTTCAGTTGGGCTGATTCGTTCGATCCCGTTTTCCCTTGAGTCTCTTCAGGCGGAACATGTCTTCCCGTTCCCGTTGCTCCAGTACGGATTTGATGAAACCAATCTCCATGGACAGTCGGGGAATGACGACCTGCTCCAAAGCATTCACCCGGCGAGTCGTTTTCTTGATCTCTGATCCCATCTTCCGGATCCGTACTTCCTGGGCAGCCACATCGATCAGTTTTTCAATCAGGATCTCGAAGTCGTCGGCAGCATGGCGAAGATAAGGGCTTTGCCACTGGGGATTCCAGCCGCGCTCAAATGGTCCCCTTAGAATCGGAGGGGTGCGGATTTCCGGTACTTTCACTCCCCAGATATTTCTACTATCGATTTCCACAGCGACCTGGCGGGCCCCTAAGGCCACAAGAGCCTGGATCGTATCCGGCCCGGAAAGCGCCTTGCTCAAAGCCAAAAAAAGGTAGGCTTGTTCGCCCAGGATCTCCAATTCGTTTCGTTTTTCCATCACGTTGCGCACCATGCTGAAAAAATCCGCGATTAAGGCATCCCGTTTGCGTTTCAGAAGATCGACGCCCTGAAAAGCCAGGGCGATTTGCCCTCTGCGTTGTAACAGATTCATGCGAGTGGGACTGATATTTTCCATGGAAATCCGCCTAACCGCGCAGGCCGGTCGTGTTTCGCTCCTTCCAGAAATCCTCCATGCCTGGGACATAGTATTTTTTGATTTTATCGCGGGAGACTCGTTTCAATTCCCGCTCCGGTAAGTAGGAGAGCAATTCCCAGCCCAAGCTAAGCGTGTCGAAAATGGAACGATCGATGTTGCCTTGATTAATCATCTGTTTTTCGAATTCATCGGCGAACTTCAGGTACATCCGATCGCGAAGGGTCAGGGCCTCTTCCCCGATAATCGCGACCAACTTGCGGAGGTCTCTCCCGCCCGCATACGCGGCATAGAGCTGGTTGGACCATTCTCGATGGTCGTCCCGCGTATGTCCCTCCCCGATGCCGTTATTCATCAATCGAGAGAGGGACGGCAGGATATCGATTGGTGGGAAATAGCCCATTCGATGCAATTGCCGGGAGAGCACCAATTGGCCTTCTGTGATGTAACCGGTTAAGTCGGCTATGGGATGGGTGATGTCATCATCCGGCATCGTCAGGATGGGAATCTGAGTGATGGAGCCTTTGCGTCCGTGAATGCGGCCAGCCCGTTCATAGATGGTAGCCAAGTCGGTATACATATAACCGGGATAGCCGCGGCGTCCGGGAATTTCTTCCCGAGCGGTACCGATTTCCCGCAGCGCTTCACAATAGTTGGTCATATCGGTCAAGATCACCAGGACATGGTAATCGTGTTCATAGGCAAGGTGTTCCGCACAAGTCAGCGCGCAGCGTGGCGTCAGCAGGCGTTCAATTGTGGGATCATCCGCTTTGTTCAGAAAGACGACCGTCTTGCTTAGCGCCCCGGTACTTTCGAACTCATGAATGAAGAAAGAAGCTTCACGGTGCGTAATGCCCATGGCAGCGAATACCACGGCGAACTCCTCTTGTTCGCCAAGCACCTTCGCCTGTCGAACGATTTGGGCTGCAATTTCGTTACCTGGCAAACCCGCACCGGAAAAGATTGGCAGTTTCTGCCCTCTAACCAAGGTGTTGAAGCCATCAATGCTGGAGATGCCGGTCTGAATGAATTCCTCCGGTTTTGCTCTGGATGTTGGGTTGATGGGGGAGCCAATGATCTCCTTGCGCGCTTCCGGGATAATCTGAGGAAGTCCGTCAATCGGTTCACCCAAACCGTTGAATCGGCGGCCGATCATTTCCTTGGAAACACCGAGTCGGGCTACGTCCTCCCTGAGGCTGACGGAGCATTTGGCGATATCAATCCCTCGGGTTTCTTCAAACACTTGGATCACTGCGTGGCGTTCCGACACCTCGATCGTTTGTCCGCCCCGCACAGAGCCATCTGGCAGGTGGATATTGACCAGGGAATTGAATGAGAGATCCGTAGCTTTTTCTACGAACAGTAGCGGACCGGATACATAAGAAATCGTCGAATATCTCTTGCGCGCAAGATCCATCCTTATCCCTCCTTGACGAATGCCTGTGGCATGTTCGTCAGGAACTGTTGAATGTAGGCGGGGAAGCGCTCGCGTTCCACTTCCTTCAGTCGGGAGATCTGCTCGATTTCCGGAGTGTTGATGATCTCATCGATGGTGAAGCGGTTTGCACGGAGGCTGTCGCCAGCCAATTGGTAGAATTGCAGGATAGCTCGCAAGATCCCATCTTGCTTGGCCATCGGACAATACCCGTCTATCGGTGAAAATGCATTCTGCTGCAACAAATCCTCCCGCAGCATCTTGCCGGCTTCGATAATCAAGCGCTCGTTATCCTGCAGTGCATCGGGGCCAACCAGTTGCACCACTTCCTGGAGGGATGCTTCTTCTTGCAGAAGAGCCATTGCGCGCTTGCGCAAATCGATAAAATCAGAAGCCACTTCTCGGCTATACCAGGGCTCTAGTTGTTGACTGTAGAGCGAGTAGCTTCGTCCCCAGTTGATGGCGGGGAAATGCCGACGATTGGCAAGGCCGGCATCCAGTGCCCAAAAGGTACCTACGATGCGCAGTGTTGCTTGCGTGACGGGCTCCGAGAAGTCCCCACCGGGGGGGGAAACAGCACCGATTACGGTGACGGAACCGATTCGATTCTCCTTGGAAAGACAGACAACGCGACCGGCTCGTTCGTAGAAGGCCGATAATTTGGAGGAAAGATAGGTCGGATACCCCTCCTCTCCCGGCATTTCCTCCAAACGAGAGGAAATCTCCCGCAATGCTTCTGCCCAGCGGCTGGTGGAATCGGCCATTAATGCAACAGAAAGCCCTTGATCGCGGAAATATTCCGCGATGGTGATTCCAGTGTAGATCGAGGCTTCCCGGGCAGCGACCGGCATGTTCGAGGTATTGGCTACCAATACCGTCCGCTCCATCAAAGGGCGCCCAGAATTTGGGTCCACCAATTCGGGGAAATCTGTCAGAACTTCTGTCATCTCGTTTCCCCGTTCCCCGCAGCCAACGTAGATGATGATCTTGGCATTGCCAAACTTGGCCAAGGTTTGCTGAACCACGGTCTTTCCGGAGCCGAAAGGACCTGGAATCGCAGCGGTTCCACCCATGGCAACGGGAAACAAGGTATCGAAAATGCGCTGTCCGGTAACAAACAGCTCATCCGGATCCCGTTTTTGTTGATAAGGACGGGGAGCGCGAACCGGCCACGTATGCATCAAGTAAAGAGGTTGTCCGCTTTCCAATTCCCCAATGGGTTCTTCCACCGTAAAACTACCAGCCCGGATGCTATTGATGGAGCCTTCCATTCCGGGTGGCACCAGGATTTTGTGAATAAAACTCTCCGTTTCCTGCACGGTTCCCAGCACATCTCCCGGATAGACCCTTGTATTCGGTGAAACATCCGGTCGAAAGGTCCACTTCTTGTCCCGCGATAAAGCATGGACTGAAATACCACGAGCGATGAAATCGCCAGATTTCTCCCGGATTAAACCCAAAGGGCGCTGAATGCCATCGAAGATGGATGAAAGAAGGCCAGGACCCAATTCTACCGTCAAGGGAAGCCCTGTGCTCTCTACCGGTTCCCCCACGAAAAGCCCGGAAGTGTCTTCATAGACCTGGATGAAGGCTGTGTCCATTTCCAGGCGGATGATTTCTCCGACCAGACCTTCTCTGCCCACCCTGACGATATCGTACATACGGCAGCCCGTCATGCCTTTGGCGATAACGGCCGGACCCGATATTTTTATGATGTCTCCCATTTCGTTACCTCAGCTTCACGTAATAACCGATCGCCTGCTTAACCATCTCTGCGATGTGATCCTTTGCCGCCGGTCCTTTGGCAGAAGGGTAGGGGATCAGCAATGGCCATTCTCGTCCTTGCCACTCGCGCTGGAATTCCTTTTCAATTCCGGCCAACCAATCTTCCGGGATTGCAATCAACCCGAACTCCTTGGCTTGCAGGAGCTTCCGAATGGTTTGGAATGCTTCCTCAATGTGGTTTGTGGTCAGGACTTCCACTCCCCCCAGCCCGAATCCGTCCCCCAGGTCTTGATCCGCTA
>JBGOWQ010000145.1:0-4242 GCA_041478715.1 Thermodesulfobiota bacterium
AGCTGGGAACGGCTGGAGTACCTGGGCGACGCCGTCCTGGAGCTGGTGCTTTCCGAAGCCTTGTATGCCCTCTACCCCGGAGAGGACGAAGGATTCCTGACCCAACGGCGCTCTGCCCTGGTGAACCAGACGGCGCTGGCGCGGAAAGCACGGGAATTGAAGGTGGGCGAGCGTCTGTTCATCGGCAAAGGAGAAGAGAAAAACGCGGGCCGGGCGAAAGATTCCATTTTGAGCGACTGCATGGAGGCCCTCTTCGGCGCTTACTTTCTGGAAAAAGGATATCTGCGCAGCAAGAACATGATCCTGGCTCTGTTCAATCAGGAGCTGACCGTTTCCTTCGTGACACAACTGGATTATAAAAGCCTGCTACAGGAATACAGCCAGAAGAACACCCCCTCCCTGCCGGTATACAAGGTGGTGGAGGAGCGCGGCCCATCCCATGCGCGGCTGTTCACAGTGCGGGTTTCACTCAAGAGTTATCACAGCGCTCGCGGTTTCGGCACTTCCAAGAAGATTGCGGAGCAGAACGCCGCCCGAAGTTTCATCGAAAAGAACGGTCTGAGGGATGAGCTGGGCCGCCAAGCTTAAACAATCGCTCGCCGGTCTGATCGCCCGCCGCGCCCCCCTGAGTCCCTCGCAGTGGGAGGAGTTGCAGCTCCTGCTGTTGGAAGGAGATTTGGGCCCGGAACTGGCCGAGGAGATGTTGGACAACCTGAAGACATCGCTGGAACGGGATGCCGACCTGGAAAAGGTGATGGCTCACCTGCGATCGATGCTGCTTTCCCTTTTGCCTGCCGACCAGGGCTTGCGCCTGGTCAATCCACCCGCGGCGGTCCTCTTCGTCGGCGTCAAC
The DNA here is from genome assembly GCA_041478715.1 of Thermodesulfobiota bacterium. Classification (GTDB taxonomy): domain Bacteria; phylum Caldisericota; class JANLFM01; order JANLFM01; family JANLFM01; genus JAPLHX01. The sequence goes on from JBGOWQ010000145.1 coordinate 854, forward strand.
GGCACCGGCAAGACGACCTCCATTGCCAAATTGGCGCATTGGATGCAAAAGCAAGGTCAGCGGCCCTTGCTGGTGGGAGCGGATACCTTCCGCGCCGCTGCCGGTGAGCAATTGCAGCAATGGGCGACCCGGCTTGGCCTGCCCTTCATCGGTCACGAGATCGGCGGTGACCCCTCGGCGGTGGTCTTTGATGCGATGGAAATGGCCGCCAGCCGCGGACTGGACCCGGTACTGATCGACACCGCCGGACGACAGCACACCACCCACAACCTGATGGAGGAACTGAAAAAGATCAAGCGGGTGGTGGGGAAGAAAAAGGCGGGCGAGCCGCAGGAAGTCCTGCTGGTGCTGGATGCCAACGCCGGCATGAACGCGATTGCGCAAACGCAGGTCTTCCATGAGGCGCTGGGGGTCACCGGTTTGGTTTTGGCCAAGCTCGACTCCCCCGCTCGGGCCGGTTTCCTCTTTTCCATCGCCAGACAATGGAAGCTGCCGACGAAATTCGTGGGAGTAGGGGAGAAGGCGGAAAACATCCGCCCCTTTTCAACCTCCGAATTCCTGGACCAGTTCCTCTGCTAGAACATTCGGGCCGATCTGGCGGATGTTTCGATCTCGGGCGGTGACACTTGACTTATTTTGCCATGTCCAGTAAAAATACTTGACATGCTTTCCGAGAAGATCACGTTGGGATACCTTCATTCCCTCTACGGACCGCTGCTGACAGAACGCCAGCAGCGCGTGCTGGAATGGTATCTAAACCAGGACTTCTCGCTGGCGGAGATCGGAGAGCAATTGGGTATCAGCCGTAGGGAGCGCACGATCTGCTCCGCCGCTCACGGGAAACGCTGGTGCGCTGGGAGGCAAAGCTGGCGTTCGGCCACCGACTGGCCACCATCCGGCAAGCCCTGGGAGAGGAATTGACCCGCACGATCCCGTTACCGGACAAAGAACGAGAATTGCTGGAGGGCTCCCCCTTTGTTTGAGAGTTTAAGCCAGCGATTCCAGGACATCATCAAGAAGTTGACGGGCAAGGGTAAGTTGAGCGTGGAAGACGTAGACGCTGCCCTGAAGGAGGTCCGCATCGCTTTGTTAGGCGCGGACGTGCATTTGAGCGCGGTGAAAGCGTTCTCGCAAAATGTGCGGGAGAAGGCGGTGGCCCAGCAGATCCTAGACAGCCTGACGCCCGGGCAACAGGTCGTGAAAGTGGTGCGGGACGAATTGACGGAGATGCTTGGCCCCGGCACCGGCGGAATCACGGTCTCCAGTTATCCCAATTCGTTGATGCTGGTCGGCCTGCAGGGGTCCGGCAAGACGACCACCTGCGCCAAGCTGGCCCGGATCTTCAAAAAGAAAGGCAAGAGCGTGCTGCTGGTGGGATTGGATCTCAAGCGACCGGCAGCCCTGGATCAGCTTCGCTATTTGGCCAAGCAGGAAGGGATCCCCTGTTTCGCGGAGCAGGGTGCCAGTCCGCAAGCCGTGACCCAGAAAGCGCAAGAGTATTTCCGCGCGCACCACTTCGATCTGGCGATCCTGGACACCGCCGGACGTCTGCACGTCGATTCCGATCTGATGGCGGAAGTGAAGGAAGTGCAGGAGACCTTCCATCCGGCCGAGTCGATCCTGGTGCTGGATGCTACCACCGGTCACGTCGCTCTCAGTGTGGCGGAAGAGTTCAAGCGCTGGTTGGACTACGACTCGATCATCCTGACCAAAATGGACGGTGACGCCCGCGGTGGGGCGGCCCTTTCCTGCCGCTACGTAACAGCCAAACCGATTCGCTACATCGGCACCGGCGAGAAGACGGACGATCTGGAACCCTTTTACGCGGATCGGCTGGCGTCCCGCATCCTGGGCATGGGAGATGTCCTGACGTTGATTGAAAAAGCGGAGGACGCATTTTCCTTAAAACAGCAGGAGAAAGTGGAACAGGCGCTGCTGAAAGAGAAAATCGACCTCAGCAATTTCCTGGAGCAAATGAGGGGATTGGGGAAGATGGGCGATATCAGCGGGCTCCTACCTTCCGTGCCGGGACTTCCCCAATTGGCCGGCGCCAAGCTGGACGAGAAGATGATGAAGCGGTGGGAGGCCATCATCCTTTCGATGACGCCCGAAGAGCGTCTCTACCCGGAAATCATCAACTCCAGCCGCAAGAAACGCGTCTCGCTCGGCAGCGGCACCTCCGTGCAGGAGGTCAACATCCTGCTGAAGCGCTTCGAGCAATTCAAGCTAATGTCCAAACAAGTGAAAAAAGGGAATCTACCCAAATTCATGCGAAATATCCATTAGGAGGAGACAAGAAATGTCAGTAAAAATGAGATTGGCTCGTTACGGCACACTGCGAAAACCCACATTCCGGATCGTGGTGATGGACTCGCGCGCTCCCACGGATGGAGCCTACCTGGAGAGCATCGGATCCTACGATCCTCGCACCAATCCCGCCACGGTCAAGGTGAATGAAGAGCGGGTGCTCTATTGGCTGAAGAACGGCGTCCAGCCGACAGAGACCGTGCGCGAGCTGTTGCGCAACCAGGGCCTCTGGGCGCGCTTCATTGCCGGCAAGAAGGAGAAGCCGGTTTGAAAGAGTTCCTGGAGTTATTGATCAAAAACTTGGTGGAATTCCCGGAGCAGGTGTCTATCGAGGAGTCCGAATCGAGCGAGGGCGTGGAGTTGATGGTGACCGTGGCCAAGGAGGATCTGGGCCGGATCATCGGGAAGAACGGCCGCGTGATCAAAGCCATTCGCGTGCTGGTCCGGAACATGGCCGGCCGCGATCACAAAAACGTCAACCTCCAGATTCAATAGAAAGGGACCACGAGCATGTTGTTGAAGCAGAGCGTATTGGTCAAAGCGATCATCACCGAGGATTTCCGGACGGAACTGTTGGGCAAGCTGCGCGGGGCGATTGGCGAAATCGACCTCAGCGTGCAGCAGTTGGAGAACCAGGGCCAACGCTACCTGCTCGGCATCGACCGCTCCAACATCCAGCAAATGATGGCGGTGCGGCAGGAGATCGAGGAGGAGAAGAAAAAACAGGAGCTGCTAAAGAGCCAACTGAACGAGAAGATCAAGGAAGTGGAGGGTCTTGCCTTGGGGGTGGAGTATCCGCAAGGAAATCTGGAAGGCTTCGTCGAAGTCAACCTGGGAGACGACCTGACGTCCAAAATTGCTCGGCAAGAAATCGTGATCCGGGATGGGATCGTTATCGAAATTCGCTAAAGCGGAATCGGTGGCTCTGGCAAAAGCGGTGGCGGTCCATGGGCTGCGCGGTTGGCTCAAGCTGCGGCTGCTGGTGCCTCCGGATCGCCTGCGTGATGTGACCTCAGTATCGCTGGGGGGTCGCTCCTATTTCGTGGAAGCCTTCAATCACCAAGCGCACCCGGTGCTGCTCA
>JBGOWQ010000071.1:0-6221 GCA_041478715.1 Thermodesulfobiota bacterium
ATGTCGTTGGCCGCCCGCCGTGTTTCGGCCAGGGCGGAGCGGCACGCAGGTTTCAGCAGCGATAGCATCTTTTGCCGCGTGCGACCGATCGCCTTTGCACTCAAGACGGCCTCCAGTTTACGCCAGAGCTGCAAACGCCGGACATCCAGTTTTGCCGGGTTGATTCGCTCCTCCCGGCCAAACAGAGAACTGCGGTACGTAGCGGCATAGGGCTGTTTGGCCCGGTCGGAAGGGTTGGCTTTGTCCTCCGCCGAACTCTTCCGGTCACAAGCCTGCAGCAATCGGGTAAAGGGCAACACCTGGAGTGGGAAATGGTTTTGCCGATTGTCTCCATGATGCCAACGAATGAAATCCTCGAGTTGAACTGCACCCCAAGGAAATGGAGGTCCCGTTCTCGGCCAAAAATCGGCCAGGGGTGTGTGCAGGAAGTCTCTGCACGCCTGGGGAATCCATTCGCGATCCAGCTCCAGGATTTGGGCGTGACGGTCCGGTTCTTGACAATCGCAGGCTTTGGATCGGATGAAACGAGAGGACAGTTTGCCGATATCATGCAACAGACAGGCGCATTCACATGCCAGGATCAGCCTACGGTAGCGCCTCAAGTGGGACAATGTGGATACCGGGACCCTTTGATCCTTCGAGGAGATCATTTACTCTCGGGAGGCATTCGGGTCGGGGATCTTTATTTGAGCCGCTTCCCATTCCTTTTGCAACTGCGCCAGGGCCTCGGTCGGCGTTGTCCTATGTCCGTAGCGCTCCTCGACGAAAACTTCCGTCACGTGGGCGAATTCCGGGCCAACGGTCGGGGCTTCCGGCTCCGTGCGTTGAACGAATTCCCACGGCGTTTCCGTTCGGTGCCGAACCAGATTCCAGTGCTGCAGGAACTGCAGCCAGCGAAAGTACAGGTGGGCGACAGAGCCGGGCACTGGCTTTGAGATCGCTGCGTCCTCCTTCTCCCGGGCGCTTTTCGCTGTCCGCAACAAACGAGTCCGTCGAATGGCCCGCCAGATAAAATAGGTTGCTATCAAGAAGACAACGGCACCGATCATGATGGCAATCACCGATGCACGGCTAAAAAATCCAACGATCGCGCTCAAGAAATCCACAATCGGATCCGTGGACGATTCACTCCCGGGTGGCAAGGGGCTCGCCGTGGGTGAAACCTCCACCGGCGCGCCGATTCCCAGGACTTGCATCAACCCATTCCAGGCCATCTTTACCAGGCGCAAAAGCTGGGCCAGGATCGGTCCCAGATAGGGTGGCAGAAACCACAGAATCAGTACGATCACAACGGTCATCACGACGAGCATCAGCAGGGTCTGACCACGATTGAAATGAAAAAGGAAATAGGCAATCAGGAAAACGATCAACAACGCCACCACAAACGTACCGATATAGGCCGCCGTATCCATCCATTCCGGCATCATCAAAGGTGCCAATCGGGGCAAGGGCGCTCCCATTCCCGTGGTAGTGCTGGTGGGGACCGCGACGATAGGTGGCCGAATCAGCGACGGGGCTGCAGGTACGGACGGCAGAGAAGGGATGGAAACCCCGGAAAGGCTGAATTGTCCGACCGCCCACGGCAACAGAAACAGAAGCAGGGGTATCAGGATCAGGAAAGACCACCCCAGTGTGCGGCGCAAGTCCCTTTGCTGATGCACGAACCGGGCTTCTCGCCAACGATCTGCCCGTTTGCGGTTAACCATCAGCAGAAAAAAGCCGACCAACAGCGCAAGGACGGGCAGAAAAAATGTGGAGAATGATGGTAGCGGCTCCAGCCAGACAAGGACGAACAAGCAAGTCAGAACAGGCCACCGCCAGGCCCTGTCTCGCAATGCTCCTTCCAGCGACAAGGTGACCGGGAACCAGAACAGCACTGACAGAAAAAAGAAAAAAGCGCCGGCTGCACCGGGGCCCACAAGCAAGCCAATCAAGGTTTCCGGCCGAAGGATGGCTCCACCGGAAAAAAGAGGAACAAAACCCGCCACCAGTGCCCTACTCCATCCGACATCGAACAAATCGTATTGCGGAAAGAAGAGAACTTTGGTCAGCAGCAAAGTGATGGGCATCAACCAAATCCAAGAGTGCAAGTCCACGCCCAACCCGGTCTTCGTAAAAGCGAAACCGAGCGCACAAGCCCAAGTTGCTGCCAGCGCCCAGAACAGCGGTTGGGGAGACAGTTGGCCTATGAACAGAGCCAGTAGAAAGAAGACGGTGGCCAGCAGGAGCAGCGGCAAAGCGGAGTCCCGCAGGTGTCTTTCCGGCCGGCTCCGATTACCAGTTTTAGGCCTTGGATTTCCCCGGGCCTGGAAGGAAGGGTGCCCCTGCTGTTGTGGCAATTCCATTACATCACTCCCAGCAACGAGTCGTTCTCGCCGACTAAGTGTACGTGAACATGCTGATCCTCCAGCATCGCTTTTTTGTGCCGCAGTTCGGCCACTTCCAGTGGATCGAGCATGAAGGAACGACGCGGTTTTTCCCACGGAAGACGAAAAGAACCCTCGTAAATCAGATAGAGGGTGAGATGCTGCGTGCGCAAGCGCAATTCCACCAGACGAGTCAGGATTTCCGGTGAGAGAAAGCTGGAGATGAGGATCAAATTGCTTTGCCATGGCAACCGGCGAGCCGCTTGCCGGACACATTCCACCAAGTCTCCATTCTTGCTCTTGGCCCGAGCCAGGACCTCCATTTGGCGCAGAAAGTGGATCCGGTCTTGGCCCAACTCCTCCGTTTGAGCCATTTCGGGGAAGATCGCCAAGGAGGAGGGAATATGCTGTTCGCCGGCAAAATGCAACAGGGAAGCTGCTGTCATCACGGCGTAGTCCTCGTATACCTCCTGGAACGGCGTTTCGCGCCCGCCGGACACCAAGTCCACCCAAACAGTGATCACTGTATTCACGGAGAATTCGAATTCCTTCACCTGGAGAATGCCGGTGTGCGCACTGAGTTTCCAGTGAATCCGTTTCAACGGGTCTTGCGGTGTATAAGCGCGTAGGCCGGAGATGGCTGTGTAGTCTTCGTAAGCGCGGATTCCGCTCTTTCTTCCCTCGAAAGGTTTGCGCAAAGGCAGTCGCAGGCGTTCCAGCGGAACGATTTTCGGAAATACCACCAGCGAAGTAGAGGTATCCATCCTCCGTTCCCGCCGCCAGAGACCCCAAGGATCGCCGGTGGTCAGCAGCAAAGGGTTCAAGGCAAATTCCCCTCGGCGGTGTGGCGTAACGGAGTACCGGAATGTCCGCTTTTCGCCTGCCAGAAGGCTCATCGCATAGCGCGTCACTCCGGTCTTGCAGACGATATAGGGCGGGAGGAATTCCCAAAGCTCCAGCCAGGGTAAGGGAAGTTTGCTCCGGTTTTCCACGGTCAGCACCACTTCCGCTTGCTCGCCAATCGATAAGCGGGTTGGCGTCACCAGTCTAGCCACCCGGACCGTATCCGGACGACGGAGAGTAAGAAAATAGGCGATGCCGGCCAAAACAGCGAGGAAAAGCACGAACAGCAGGGCGATCCGTCCCCCCCACAGAGCCAGCAAGAAGAGGGAGATGAAGATCAGAAGTATTAGGGGCAGTTTGGAGCGCATCTAGAAAGGAACCACTGGACCCGAAGGTGCAGCAGTGCCATCGAGTTTCCGGCGAAGACTGCTGCTATTTGGGCAGCTTCTCTCCAACATAGCTGACCGCGTCGCCCACGGTTTTCAGTTTCACCAGATCCTCGTCCGGCACCCGGATACCAAAACGGTTTTCCACTGCCATCACGAAGTCCATCAGATCGAGAGAATCGGCCCCCAGGTCCTCGGTAAAACGCTGTGATTCCCCAATCTCTCCCTTGACGGACATTTTTTCCTGGATCAGCGAGGTCAAGACCTGTAAAATCTCGAACCGTTCCATGATTACCTCCTTCGCTATTTGATTCCGGTCAATGGCGGTTTCGGTCGCCGAGCAACAACAACGCGGCACAAAACGATGGTGATCGCACTCGCGATCAAGACAGACCATCCTACCACCTGCAACGCAAAATAGTGGTTGCGACGGGCTGCCCGTTCTCTTGCCAGCCGAACCAGCACATCTTGTACGAGCCCCCGCGGCGCATGATAGGCCTGATCCCGTTGGTGGGAAAGGAGCGAGCGGCTTTCCTCCAGCTCTTCTAATTTGCGACAGCAGGAAGCACAACTCCGGATATGTTCCTGGAATGTGGACGCCCTCGGACCGAGATCGGTTTCCAGGTAGGCGGGCATCAGGCTGATCGCTTCTTCACAGTGCATCATATTTTTCTCTCCTTCGTCCCGACCAGTGCTCGGTAACGACTTTTGAAATCCAGTCGGGCTCGGTAGATCCGGATCTTGGCAGCAGATAGCGAAATGTGGAGCGTGGAGGCCACTTCCTCGTAGGCAAACCCATAGATGTCCCGCAAAACCAATGCGCTGCGATAGTTGGCATTCATCTTGCTGAGAACCTGGCTTACCTGATCCCTCAATTCCAATTGCTGGATCTCCGCTTCGACCGGGAAGTCCTCTTCCGTTTCCGTTGGTTCGATCTGCTCCGGATTCTTGTTCCAATGACGATCGCGCGTGCGCCGCTTCAAGTAGTCCAGGCAGGTATTGGCCGTAATCCGATAAAGCCAGGTGGAAAAAGCGGAACGGCCTTCAAAACGCGGTAAAGCTCGCCACACTCTGACGAAGACATCCTGAGAAACATCCAAGGCATCTTCCGGGTTAGCCAAAATGCGGAGAGCCAATGTGTACACCAGGTTCTGGTGTTGTCGAACCAATTCAGCAAATGCGGCTTGATCTCCTCGCTGCGCGCGGTGCAGCAACTCTTCCATCTCAGGTCCGATCCCTGACCAAGGCTTGGGGTTGGAGCAACACCAGAATCGCCACAAATCCAGCGCAAATCAATCCCACGCCACCGGCTTGACCGAGGCCGTGGCTGAAACAGAGGGCACTGGTAAACAACAGATTGGCTTGATAGAGCAGAAAGGGCAACAGATTCGGACGACCGATCCGCGAGATGATTTGTCCGGGTCGGGGGCTGGTAAGCAATTCGAACAGCAACAGGATCACAAAAGAAACAAACCACCAGCCCACGAAGTTGGTGAAGGGGATCCCTTGGTAGAACCCACCCTCTTCCCAAACCCAAAATCGGGAGCCAATCGCGAGTGCCGGATCAAGGGACAAGTCCCATCCCACCATCAACAAACCGCCTAGGGCAGCGCGCAATGGGCTGAAACGAAGACCGACTCGATGCCGGCCTACAATCAGCCTTGCAAGCAGCCAGGAAGGATACAGCATGGTTAGCCATGCGATGGGGATAGCCACGGGTACATCCAGGATTTTGGGCCCGAGACCGTCGTTATAGTGGTAGTGACCAAAGATCAAACCGGTTCGTGTGCCAAGGAATTCGGCCAGGAAGGTCAGAGGGAGAGTCAACCCGACCAATACGAGCAAACGACGGGTGCCAAGGACAAATTCCGCGTGAAACACCGTTAGGATCGCTTGTGTACCGGTGATTACCAGGAACAAGGCTAGGGGGGTGGAAGTGGGTAGCAGGTTGAGCAGGAAGGCAACGCAGATCAGGCCGAACAAGATATAGAGGGAGCCGGCCAGCCACTCCCGTTTCATCGGTTGCCCCCTTGGTGCCAGGTCATAGCTCATTGTACCGAGAATAGGGGGCACGGTTCTAGCGAGACAGGAATTTGTCCGGCCTCCACCGTCCTCCATCAGATTCTCCGCCCCGATCCGATCGTCTTCGCCATCATCCGCCGGCCGGAACTTGTTATAGTGGCAAAAGGAACGACATGCAGAAACGAAGGATCCGCTGCCTGGCAATGGTGGAAGCCCTGATGGATTGGTTCGATTCCCATCCGCGCGATTTACCGTGGCGCAGAAACCGCGATCCATACTGGGTTTGGGTTTCGGAAATCATGGCGCAACAAACGCGCATCCGGGCGGTCCGACCCTATTTTCTGCGTTGGATCGAACGATTCCCCACGTTGGAAGCGCTGGCTAACGCCAGCGAAGAAGACGTGCTGATCCTTTGGCAGGGTTTAGGCTACTATGCCCGAGCTCGCTATCTACACGAAGCCGCCCGTTTCGTGTTGGAAAAACATGACGGTCAAATCCCTCACTCCGTAAGGCAACTACGAACCTTGCCCGGCGTAGGAAGCTATACAGCCGCTGCCATCGCCAGCCTGGCGTTCGGCAAGCGGGAGCCTGCTCTCGATGGAAA
>JBGOWQ010000090.1:0-5637 GCA_041478715.1 Thermodesulfobiota bacterium
AGTGAAAAGCGGCTGCATCTCGGTTGTGACGGAAAGGCTGGTTCGCCAAAGCGTCTGGAAACCGGCCCGGTTCCCGGTAAAAATCAGGGTGGAAGCATCGGGCAATAGGCTTGTCCCAGGACCCGCATTCTCCGCAATCTTTTGGGCATTCCCATCGGACCAGAGCCATAGGGATTCACTATCCGGATCGTCCTGTTGGCGCCAGAGCAAGCGTCTGTCGGGTAGCCAGGTTACCTCCATCGCGGTGCGATCCACAATCAGTTGCTCTTGATCGTTGCCCAGGTCGATCGTGTGCAATCCCTGGCGGCAAGCAATGGCCAACTGCTTTCCATCCGGTGACCAAGCCAAACCGAGGCACTCCTTCGACGTTCCTTTGGTTTCTCGATTCACCGATGTTACCAATGACACCAGATAGATCTTGCCGTCTGTAGCGGAGACATAAGCAATCCATCTAGCATCGGGAGAAGGTGCGAAACGTTCCACCGGCCCGGTTACCAATGCGCGTTGCTCCTTGTTTTCCAGGTTCAACAGTGTCATCTGTGAGCGTTCGCCGGAGAGGAAAACCAACTGACGAGGAGCTAACCACGCGACTTGAGAGATTGCAGGTTCGCTTTTCAGCAATGTTTGTCGTCCGCTTTCGCGCTCATACAACATCAAACGATCGTTCGGTCCGTCGGCTTGGACATAGGCCAACCGACGGGAGTCAGGGGACCAGGCGGGTCGGACCATGGTAAGACTCTCTGCCGCCTTCTTCATCTGATCCTTTTCTATCTGATAAAGCCAGAGCTCTCCACTGCCCTGGGCGAAAGAATGCGTGGATCCGAGGAAAGTCAGCACTTGGCCATCAGGTGAGAGCGAAGGCAAGGTAAACTGCTGCATGCCTTCCAAGTTTGCCTGGCGAGTCGTGGCTAGGGAAATCAGTTTTACCTCCAGTTGAATCGGTATTGAGGAGAGGGCGGAAAAAGCATCGTTCCAGGTTTGATAACCCTCTTTATGCAAGGAAATGGTATGATCCCCCGCTTTGATCTTTGTCTGAAGCGGTGTGATCCCTGCGACGGCACCGTCGAGATAGACAGTGGCTCCGGGAACATCGCTCGCAATCTCCAGTGTTGAGGGGGAAACGCTTCCGGTAGCTACGCTGACGGAGAGGAGAAGCATGGCCAGTGCGATCAGGCCATAACTCCAGAGCGGGCGAAAGCGGATTGAAAACGAGGAGATCTGCGGTTTCTTTCGTTTATCCTGCAGCCGGGTCTCGTAGGCCTGCCAATATGCTTCACTACGTTCCACGGGCAGCGCCCGAGCGAATAATGCTTTGCTTTCTTGCAAAACCACCAGCTCGTTGCGGCAGCAAGAGCAAGACTCCAAGTGCTGCCGGATCCTAGTCATGGCGTCGGGAGGCAATTCCTGATCCAAGTATGCGGATAGCATTGGCGCCAGGGGACAAGATTTCATCGCAGCCGCTCCGGTTTCAGGTCAGGATAGTGTTGTTCAATAATCTGGCGCAGGCGTTTGCGAGCGGTATTCATCCTGGACATGATCGTTCCCAGGGGAGTTCGGCAGACATTGGCGATTTCTTGGTACGAATACCCTTCAAGGTCATGCATTACCAGACAAGTACGCAGAGCGGGCGGCAATTGGGCCAAAGCCTCCTGCAACATCATGGTTTGCTCTTGCCGGTCCGGATCGAAACCGGAAGCCAGCGGCAAATCATCAATCGGGACTTCCAGGGGGCGATGGCGACGGCGTTCATCGATGCAGAGATTGATCGTAATCCGGTACAACCAGGTATAGAGTTGGGATTCTCCCCGGAATTTGGCCAAAGCCTTGTAGGCCTTGAGAAACGCTTCCTGGGAGAGCTCCTCCGCCCGGTCGGGATTGCCGACATAACGGAAAGCCAGAGCATAGAGGCGCCTCTGGTACTTCCGCACAAACTCCTCGAACACCAATTCGCTTTCGTGCTCGGGCTGAAAGCGCTCCTTCGGCATGCAAATCGCTCCGGTCTGGTCCAAATGGGCTTCCTCATTCTTTCATCTGACAGCGGGAGGGTCAAGCCAAGGGTGCACCGACTGGACGATGCATCAAACGCTTGCGCATTTTGCCTTCGGCCAGGTGGGTGCGAAGCCGCTCCAAGCACTGGGGGGAACAGACAGATACCACCACACTTCGATGATTCAGTGTGATGACCTCCTCTTCGATCGGGAGATCTTTCTCGCACCAGAGGCATTTACGACTGACGAAGTAACGACGCATTCTTCTCCTTTGGTTTCAATTCCGAAGGATTAGACGAAGATAAGAGGAAAGATATTCGCTAGATGCGGGCTCTGCGCAAACGGAGGGAGTTCGTCACCACGAATACAGAGCTGAAAGCCATAGCCAAGGCGCCAATCATTGGGTTTAGAAGAAGACCAAACGCCGGATATAAGACACCCGCCGCGATCGGGATGCCCAGGATGTTGTAGATGAAAGCCCAGAATAGATTCCAGCGAATGGTCGTCATCGTTTTTTTAGAAAGTGCTAGGGCGCGAGGGACCCCGAGTAAATCGCCGGAAATCAAAGCCATGTCTGCCGTTTCCAATGCAATGTCCGTCCCCGTCCCAAGGGCGATGCCCAAGTCCGCCTGTGCCAGGGCAGGGGCGTCGTTGATCCCGTCCCCGACCATGGCCACGCGTTTCCCGTTCGCTTGCAACTGTTTGATTTTGGCGGCTTTCTGAGACGGTAGGACTTGGGCCAGCACTTCGGAGATTCCCAAGGGTCGGGCGACGAAGCGAGCGGAGGATTCCGTGTCTCCAGTCAGCATCAGAACATGCAAACCTCGCCTCGATAGTTGTTCCACCGTTTCTAGTGCCCCTTCTTTGGTTACATCGGAAATCAGCAGTGTGCCAATCCATATTCCATTCCGCGCCACATAGATCACTGTATACCCTTCTTCCTCATACTTTCGCTCTAGACTTACCAGGCCTTTCTGCAAGAGAAACTCCGCATTCCCGACCGCCACTTCGCCACCTTCCAAATGCACTGTAACCCCCCGACCGGGAATTGCCTGAAAGTCTGAGCCTTCGGGAATGGTCAATGATCGTCGTTTGGCCTCTTCCACCACCGCGAGAGCCAGAGGGTGTTCGCTATAGCGTTCTGCAGCGGCAGCCACCAAGAGCACCTCGTTTTCAGCGCCCGCAGTCGTGATAATCCGACTCACGCTGGGTTTTCCCATCGTGAGCGTACCGGTTTTGTCGAAGACCACGAGGTTCACCTTTTCTGCCTTCTCCAGTGCCTCGCCCGAGCGAATCAGTATTCCTGCTTGGGCACCACGGCCGGTCCCGACCATCACCGCCGTAGGTGTTGCCAGTCCCATGGCGCAGGGGCAGGCAATCACTAAAACAGCCACCATGTTGTTGAGCGCGATCAGGGAAGATGGAGCGGGTCCCCAAGCCCACCAAACTAAAAATGTGATCAGGGCAACCCCCAGCACAACGGGCACGAATACGGCAGCGATTTTGTCGGCCAATCTCTGTACAGGTGCTTTGCTGCCTTGCGCCTCTTCCACCATCTTCACCACCTGGGCCAGGAATGTATCCTTCCCTACACGTTCAGCCTGGAAGCGGAAAGCGCCCATTCCATTGATGGTAGCTCCGATCACTTGAGATCCGATCTGCTTGAAAATAGGAATGCTTTCACCCGTGACCATGGACTCGTCCAGGTAAGACGAACCTTCCAGGATTGTGCCGTCCACCGGTACGCGCTCACCCGGGCGCACTAGGATCAAATCCCCTACCTGCACTTCTTCCACCGGGATTCGGATTTCCTGCTCGTTGCGCAAGACCGTAGCATCGGGAGGCTGCAGGCTGAGCAAAAGGCGAATGGCGTCAGAAGTTCGTCCTTTTGCTTTGGCTTCCAGGAATTTTCCCAGAAGAACCAAAGTGATGATCACTACGGACGTGTCAAAGTAAGTTGCCGGCGGAATCGCGGAAGCTTCCATCACTTGCGGAAAGAACGTGACGAAAAAAGAGAAGAAATAGGCAACGCTAGTGCCGATAACGACTAGGGTGTTCATGTCTGCAGTCCTGTGTCTAAGCGCTCCCCAGGCTCCCCGATAGAACTGCCACCCCACCCAGAATTGAACAGGTGTAGCCAGCACCAAGAGCAGGAAATTGGAGGAAAGCCAACTTGGCAGACCCAGCATCCCGGCGAAACTGCCGATTAGGATCAGGATTGAAAAGAGGATCCCCACAATCAGGCGTCGTCCTAGCCGTGCCTGCTCACGGCTGCGGGCTTCCTGTTCCCGATCCCGGCTGTCTCCCACCGGGGCAGCATCATAGCCGGCATTCCGCACAGAGCGGAGGATGTCGGCTGTCGTAACGAGTCCCAGGACTGCGTCTACTTCCGCTCGCTCCGTGGTCAGGTTCACTCGGGCATCCAGCACGCCCGGCAGTTCTTTAATGGCCTGTTCCACATGACTGACGCACGAAGCGCAAGTCATTCCCCCGATGGAAAAACGAAGCGTCTCCTGCAGGACGTCGTAACCGGCAGTGCGAATCGCCCGAATCACTTGCGGCAGCTTTTCTTCCGCCATTAGGACCGAAGCGCTTTCCGAGGCCAGATTCACTCGGGTGTCCAGCACGCCCGGCAGTTCTTTAATAGCTTGTTCTACATGACTGACGCACGAAGCGCAGGTCATCCCCGAAATGGGGAGGCGCAGGCGTCTTTCGCTCAATGCCGTTCCGGGGCGATGTATTTTTCCGGATCTTTATCGAAAGCCACTTTGCAGCCCTTGGCGCAGAAGTAGTAGGTCTTACCCTCGTATTCCGATCGATAGGGGGCGGTTTTTTCGTCAATCATCATATTGCAGACCAAATCCTTTACCATATTAGGCACTCCTTTCCGTTTGATGGAACAATCGGCGATCCCTCTTCATTCCAGTTTTGGTTCTCAAGGGAAGAAACCGCCGTTCCTGCCTCCTTCGTTTTCCTTACTGCCAGTGATCGAGGTAGGCTTTTTGCTCCTGTGTCAAAGAGTCAATCTGCACTCCCATGGATTCCAGTTTCAGTCGAGCCACCATGGAATCGATCTCTTTCGGTACAGGATGAACCTTCGACTCTAATACCGTATCCGCCCGAACGAGATATTCAGCGCAAAGCGCTTGGTTGGTGAACGACAGATCCATCACTCCTGCCGGATGGCCTTCACCGCAAGTCAGGTTCACCAAGCGACCCGAACCAAGCAAGTAAATATGTCGTCCATCCGCGAAGACGAATTCCTCAATCAGCTCAGTCACCATTCGTCGGCTCGCGCTCAGCAAGGCCAAAGCTTCCAAATCGATTTCCACATTGAAGTGGCCCGCGTTGGCCAGGATCGCTCCGTCTTTCAGCCGTTCCAACGCATCTTTCCCAATCACTTGCGTATTGCCGGTCGCGGTAATGAACAGGTCGCCGAGGCTGGCGGCATCGGCGATAGGCATTACCTCGAAACCATCCATCAAGGCCTCCAGGGCTTTTATCGGGTTGATTTCCGTAACGATCACCCTCGCTCCCATGCCCTTGGCCCGCCATGCGATGCCGCGTCCCACCCATCCATAAGCAGATACCACGACCCGACTGCTGGCCAGCAGGAGGTTTGTTGCTCGCAACACACCATCCAGCGCGC
>JBGOWQ010000059.1:0-7172 GCA_041478715.1 Thermodesulfobiota bacterium
AGGGAGAGAACAAAGGCATCAACCTGCGTTCCATAATCATCAAAGTAATACTCACGCGTAACCGGCCAACCCAACGCTTCAAACAAGTTAGCCAGAACGCTGCCAATCGCAGCACCGCGCGCATTTCCCAAGTGGATGGGACCGGTAGGATTGGCGCTGCAGAATTCTATATTCGCCATGCTTTCTGGTTTCTTTGGTCGTTTGCCATAGTCCGACCCCATT
The DNA here is from genome assembly GCA_041478715.1 of Thermodesulfobiota bacterium. GTDB lineage: Bacteria > Caldisericota > JANLFM01 > JANLFM01 > JANLFM01 > JAPLHX01. Next base: position 223 of record JBGOWQ010000059.1, read on the forward strand.
CCCGATGCTTGTTTTAAAACCTGTGAAATGCCCTCAGGTTGCCAGTTGCAATTCAGAAAGCCACGTTCATGCGGTAGAAATGTGAGCCAATCGGTCCTCTTGGACAATTCCTGAGCTAGGAATCGCACAATGTCTGCCGGAGGTTTGTGATAAATCTTGGCAGCCTGGAAAGCAAGGGCGGTGGAAAGATCCGCCAGGTTATTGCCCTTTTCCCACACAACAGCCGGAGCCTGGATCGGGGAAAGCTGTTGAAGCTCCGAGGACACGTCGGAGCTGATTTGCTCTAGAACATACATTTAGGATCCCTCTCGAGACCTGGCGAAAATCTGATCGATTCGCTGGGTAAGAGAGTCATCGGAACCCCAATCATCCAGGTATTCGGTCACCAACGGGGAGAGCTCAGGATCCTGTTCGATCAGCGTGCGCAGCGAGGTCTTCTCTCGAACGGCTCGAAATGCCAGGGCCTGGATTTTTTGGCTGGCTATGCTTCTGGGGATCCCTTTTTGGACAAGAGTCAGCAGCAATGCTTCAGAGAACACCGTGCCATAGGAGAGATCCATGTTTTGGAGCATTCGCTCGGGGTTGATCTGCAAACCCTCCATTACATCCGCCAGTATTCGCAGCATATAGCCGATCGTTTCCGTAATGGCCGGTGCAGAAAGCCGTTCCAAGCAAGAATGGCTAAGATCACGCTCATGCCAGCTCGGTATGTTTTCCAGCTGGGCTGCCGCTTGGAAACGCACCCATCGGCTCAGACCACAAAGTCGTTCGCATAGGATCGGGTTCCGCTTGTGCGGCATGGCAGAAGAGCCCATTTGTCCTGGAGCAAAGGGCTCCTCAACTTCCGCCACTTCCGTCCGTTGCAGGTGGCGAATTTCCGTGGCCACATTTTCGATGCTACTTGCCAGGATGGCCAGCACCAAGAAGAAGTAAGCATAGATGTCGCGAGGAATGATCTGTGAGGTTACCAGCAGCAGTTGAAGTCCCAAAATGGAACACGTCCGTTCTGCAATGGGGATCGGAATGTGTCCGTAGGTGCCTACAGCACCGGATACTTTCCCTACCGACACCTCTACAATAGCATTTTCCAATCGCTTGCCATGTCGACGGAATTCTTCTGCAAAACGCAACAGTTTCAATCCGAGCGTAATCGGTTCTGCTTGCATCCCGTGTGTACGGCCGATCATGATGGTGTGTTTCTCACGTTCAGCGCACGCAACCACCCGATCCAAGAGCGTCTGGATCTCTCTGGAGATGATCCTACCGGCTTGCTGGCATTGGAGAGAAAAGGTCGTATCCTTGATGTCTTGTGAGGTCAGTCCTTGATGAAAGTAGCGGAAATCCTCCCCCAATCGCGGTTCAACGGCACGAAGGAAAGCGACCAGGTCATGACGGGTTTCTTTTTCCAGCTCGTCCACCTCGTCAACCGAGCCGAAGCCTGCCCGTTCCTGAATCCTCAGCCAAGCATCTGCGGGTATTTCGCCTGCTTCCCAGCGGGCCTGGCACACGGCCATTTCCACTTGAAGCCATCGTCGGTACTGGGTTTCTTCAGTCCAGAGAGTCTGGATCTCGGCATGCGAATATCGCGCAGGCATGGTTTTATTTTACCACAGGAACGGCCTAGGGGCCAAGGAATCCTAGTTAGGTTCGGATGCTAATCTCGTTGACGACCCGTCGGATGGCGGGAATTTCCTGCAGGATCTCCTCGATCACGTGCAATTGCCTACCGGACTTCACGTCGCCCCGCAGGAAAAGTGTTGCGCCCGCCAGATCAAATTGCAACTGCGCTCCGGCCAAGCGAGGTTCGTCCCGGAAGGCAATTTCCAGTTTGCGGCGGAGGTTATTTTCCGTCGCTTCCTCGTGCTGGGATTCGATTTCATCCACGATTTCTTTTACGCCTTTCACTTTGGCCACTTTTTCCAGCAGGAATTGCTTGTCCTTGGCCAGGTCGGCTTCGCCTTTCAAGTAGGTCGTTCCGTGAACGACTCGCACTTTTAGGTCTTGCACTTTCAAGCGGGGTAGCTCCGAGATCGCCAGGATCACCTTATTCCTTAGGCTGACATCGTCAGGTGGGTTTTCATACCCGATCTTCAGTTGGCTGACCGTTTCTTTGATTCCGGGGAGGGGATCCAACAGTTCAATCAGCTTGAGCTTTTCCCAGAGTGTATCCACGTGCCCGTTGATCGACAGTATACCGTTTCGCAGCGAGAGACTGACATCACGCGCGACAAATGGGGCGGCGGACATTGCTTGATTAGCGAAATCCAATACTTGCTTTTCAGAGAAGATATGGCTTTGGCTTACCACCAGGTCATTTTCGACTGCTCTGACGCCTGGCAAACCGGAGATCACGCTTTCCGCGCGTTCCTTTTGTGCATGAGATTCAACGACACCCTCCAAGATCACCCGTCCCTGTTTCACCCGGATCGCGATGTCATCGCTCCAAAGGACTGGATCCTCGATCAGTGTCTTGCGAATCAAGTCTTGCAGATGCCGATCTTCATCGCCCAGGCGCGAGACAGCAGAACGGGTTAGCGCAGCCCTTTTTTCCCGGTCCGCCATGGGGTTGGAGCGGTGTCCCAGCTGTGGGGAACTCCGCGGGGAAGAACGCCTTGCCATGCTAACCGCTTAAGGCGGCCGTTTCCAGCCATCCTTCTGCTCCGCTCGGCAGTAGGATTTTCGTCCAGGAGCTGCTGGTTCCGGTTACAATCACCGGAATTCCGGCGAAAATATCCTCGATTTCCTCCGTGGAGTTGATGTCCTTGTAGAGTTTGCCATCCGCCAGAATCTCCATCCGGGGGATCTTGATGTCGGTGGATCGCAAATAACCGCCCCAGACCCATCCGTTCTTGTCACCGGCTTGCACTCCGTACCATCCCTTGTTGGTCTCTCCCGTAAGGATCAGTTTCGTCTCTTGCGCCAGCACCTCTAGGATCTCGCCGTTGAGATTGGGGTCTTTCCGCAGCTTTACTTCGTCAACCAGGGTATTGGCGAAGGATTGATCGTTGTCCAGCAAAACTTCCACGAACATTTTTGGTTCTTTCAGGTCAACGGTCCGGCTTGTCGCTTTGTAACCCATTTTGGTGAAGGAGATTTCCAATGAGCCATAAGGTAGGGCCGCCAATTCAAATACGCCGCGGGCGGAGCTCGTCGTAAACAAGTCCGCCCCATAGCTGACCCTTACCTCTCCAAGCACCGCTGTATTCTGGCTATCGTAAATGACTCCGATCAGAGTTCCGGTTCCGGTTTCGACTGGCGTCTCGCTACCATTTCCGCCGCATCCGGCAATGCCGAAAGCGATAAGCGTCAAGAGCATCATGCATATCCCCAATGCTTTTGCTCGAGCAGTGAACATCGGTTGTGCCTCCCTTGTGTTTGTTTGCTATTGTAGCACGGCGGACTTTCCGGATGGTCAAAAATAGACAGGTTATATACAATAAGACGGTGCGTACAGCAATGCGCACAGAAAAGGGGGGTTTCCCATGTTTTGCACGAAATGTGGACACCAAAACCCAGAAGGAAGCCAATATTGCAATCACTGCGGTGAACTTTTAACCGCTGCTCCTAGCGAGAAGAAATATTCTTTGCGCAATTCCCGCCGCCGGCGGGAGCGCAGTTCCTCCAAATTGCCTCTGATATTTGCTGGAATCTTGGTCCTCCTGGCTGCCCTTTCCGTTATCATCTATTACATTTTGACGGGATGGAACGCGACGCCGCCTGCGGAAATCATCTCCCTCAGACTGGATCCGCCCGGCGCGAAAATGACTGTAAACTCCAGTCAAACCTTCACCGCGATCGGCACCACAAGCGACCAGAAAGAAGTGCCGCTTCCCAATGTTTCCTGGTCGGTGAACCCGGACACATTGGGTAGGATTGACAACGCAGGGGTTTTTAAACCGTCCTCTGCGGGGGACGGATCCATCATGGCAACCGTCACCACCCAGGGTGGGGAAAAGACCGCCACCGCAACTCTTTCCATCGTAGCTGGAACCGTGGTTGCTAAAATCGACATCATCCCTGCCTCGGTAAATCTAGCGGTGAACGATGAACAAGCATTCCGCGTCAAAGCGTTGGACAAATCGGGAATGGAAGTCACGATCACTCCCGAATGGGCGGTATTGGAGACAAGCCTGGCCACGATCGATGAAAATGGACTTTTCAAGGCGCTGAAACCCGGTAATGCCACCATCACGGCCAACTACGATTACAACGGGACCAATGTATCCGGTTCCGCCGTCGCCATGATCCGCGAAGGCTCCGCTTCCACCATTCGCCGAATTGAGATCAGTCCATCCGTGCTCCAGCTGAAAACGGGGGAAATCTACCAGTTTATTGCCAAGGGGTACGACAAGGATGATAAAGCGGTCACTATTACCCCGAGCTGGCAAATGGTGGGAGCTGTGGGAACGATCGATGCCAACGGCAACTTTACGGCCAATCAGGAGGGGCAAGCCACGATTGAGGCTCTGTTTGAGGGATTGGTAGCTACGGCGGATGTCACGGTGTCAGCAGAAGGATTGGCAATCCAGCGTTACACGTTTGGCGATCAGGTTTTTTCCCTTGACGTCCCCGACAACTGGGAAATCATCGAAGGGGAAACGCTGGTGAAATTCCTGGCGCCTACTCAGACAGATACCCTGTTCTCCTACACCGCCATCGTCGGGTACGAGGACGCGGGGGAAAAGGATTTAGCCACTTATGTGCAGGAAAACAAGGATTGGGCATTGGGCAAGTTCCCCCAGGCGAAATTCACGGAGGAGCCCCGTCAATTCGGACAGGTCAGCGGCACAGTGATCACATTGGAAGCACCTGGCTACCAGGGCCTGTTAGCTGCAGCCGTTTCCAACAAGACCGGCTATTACTTTTTTGGCTATGCGCCACAAAAAAACTTTACTGCGATGGAAGCCACGCTGCGGCGGATGGTGAATCAATGGGCGATCGGAAGTACTGTTACCCCATCGCCCTCTCCCACCGTATCCCCAGGTCCTCAGACCTTTACCTCTAGCACCAACGGCTTCGCCTTTACCTACCCGGAGGGCTGGCAGGAGGGTTCCCTTCCTGTAGCAGTGGCGTATATCACGGGGTCTTTGGTGCAGAACTACATGCCCAATATGTCGGTATTGGTCAATCAATTGACGGAAGGAATGGCTTTGCAGGACTTTACCGCCTTCATCGAGCGCACCCAATTGCAGAAATCGTATGCTGATTATCAAAGCCTCTCCCTGGAAACTGTCACGATTAGCGGATTGCCAGGCATGAAGCGCGTATTCAGCGTGACATTCCAAGGCCAGCCCTTAAAGGATATTCAGTATTACGTCGTCCGCGGGTCGGTGGGAACCTTGATTACATTTGATTCCAGTGCGGAGGCATTCGATTCGGTGGTTTCCACCTTCGATCAGATCGTGAGCTCTTTCCGTTTTTTTTAAATGACGAATCTCCTTTGGGTTTTCTTATCGTCGATGGCCATTTCATTAGTATTGACTCCCCTCATTCGCTGGTTGGCCATCGGTCTGCGGTTCTTCTACCATCCTCACCAGGATTCGGTGAACCGCGAACCGGTTCCGCTGCTCGGGGGCTTGTCATTGTATGCCGCCGTCCTGATCCCAACACTCTGGGTTGATCAATTGGATGCTCATACTACGGGGATCCTGATCGGCACGACCTTGGTCTTCTTGCTTGGGCTCTCCGACGACATCCGCCGTATTTCCTCTCGGATCCAGTTGGTGGGGATCTTTTTGGCAGCAAGCATCGTGGTCGGATACGGCGTCAAAATCCAGTTCTTCTCCAATCCGTTCGGGCCGGACATGCTTCTATTGCAAGCGTTAGGCGTTCCCATCACCATGATCTGGATCGCCGCCCTGACTTCGTCCGTGAAGGTGATGGACGGATTGGACGGTTTGGCATGCGGAATATGCGCGATCTCCGCCCTCGCTCTATTCGCGGTTGCTTGGGACAACAGCGCGATCTACTATTCTCCGAGCGCCATCCTGATGCTGGCACTTGCGGGTGCTTGTCTGGGTTTTCTGCCATACAATTTCCATCCCGCCAAAATATTCATGGGAGAAGCCGGTGTGATGTTCCTGGGATTCGCGCTGGCATCGATTTCCATCGAAGGGTTGTTCAAGCGCTCTTTCCTGATCGCGATCAGCATCCCCCTTTTGGCGCTGGGCCTTCCACTATTCAATACGCTCTTCGCCATTCTCCGTCGCGGTCTCAAACGGAAGGACGTCTTGTCTGCAGACCGTGATCATGTGCACGATATTTTGTTGAAACGCGGCGTTTCCCACCGTCAAGCCGTATTGACCCTGTATTTGCTCAGCGTTTTTCTCGGTATCATTGCGTTCCTGATGTCTAAAGTCAGTGCTTTGGTCGCCTTTTTGATTTGGATTGTACTGGTGGTGATCCTTTTCCTGGGAGCATGGCGCATTGGTCTTATCGGCGAGCGATATCGTCCAAACGATTAGCGAAGAGGGCATCGCACTACCCCGGCACATCGCCATCATGCTGGATGGGAACGGTCGCTGGGCACAGCGGCGTGGTCTGCCACGTACTGAGGGCCATCAAGCGGGCGGTTCTCGCACGAAATCCATCGTAAAAGCCTGCGGTGAGATCGGCATCCGCTATCTTACGCTTTTCGGTTTCTCGACCGAGAACTGGAAACGACCCCGGGAAGAAGTGCAGGCTTTGCTTTCGTTGTTGAAGGAATACCTCTTGGTGCAAAGAGAGGAACTCCGTGCAAACAATGTTCGACTGATCGCCAGCGGGCGGATCGCAGAACTCCCTCCGGCAATTCAGGATGCCTTAGCGGAAACCAAGGCTTATACGGAGGGTTGCGACAAGATGGTGTTGAACCTGGCGATCAACTATGGCGGTCGGGCTGAGATCATCGATGCCTGCAACCGCTTGTTGGCGGATCCCCGTCGGGACGAGATTCTTTCTCTGCCTGGAAC
>JBGOWQ010000260.1:0-2700 GCA_041478715.1 Thermodesulfobiota bacterium
CGGAACTAGCAAATTCCTTCCTGCAGGCCAAGGAATTTGCCATCCAAGCCGGTTTCGGATCCGTTACCACCTACCAAGGAGGAAAAATTGAACGGATTGTCCCTCTCGAATAAGTTGAACCTGACATCATGGCCCACGCCGCTGGAGCCCCTTTCCAATCTCTCGCGGGCGCTGGGGATCGATCTCTGGATCAAGCGCGACGATCTCACCTCCCCGGCCGGCGGGGGGAACAAGGTGCGTAAACTGGAATTTTTGCTGGCAGAGGCCATAAAACAAAAAGCCCGCGCGGTGATCACGATCGGTGCCGTGCAATCCAATCACTGCCGCCAAACGTCGCTGCTGGCCCGCAAACTTGGCATGGAAGCTCATTTGGTCCTGGTGGGGGAAACACCATCCCGCCGGGAAGGCAACCTGCTGCTCTCTTGGCTGGGGGGCGCCGTGTTTCATTTCGGTTCCCGCAATTCCGAGGAAGGGCAAGCCAACCTGCAAAGAATTGCCCAGGAGCTGGAGGAGCTGGGCAAGCGGCCCTACCTGATCCCTTATGGCGGTTCCAATTGCCTTGGTGTGCAGGGCTACATGGCAGCCTATGAAGAATTGCAGGAACAAGCGGGGATCCGAGGGATCTCGTTCGATTGGATCGTCCATTCCTCTTCCTCGGGCGGTACCCAAGCAGGCCTGCTGTTGGCGCAGGAAGCCAGCGGTGGAAGCGAAAAAGTGATCGGCATCAGTGCAGGACCCCCCGCGGCGGATTTGGTTGCGAATATCACCGCACTGATCCGCGATACCGCGGAGTTGCTGGCGGTTCCGAGCACCCAAACAACAGCGGGCATTTTGATACAAGATGAATTTGTGGGTCCGGGGTACGCTGTACTGGATGGACCGACCGAGGACGCCATGCGGATATTAGCCCAGGAAGAAGCGATTTTGCTGGATCCCGTCTATACCGGAAAAGCATTTGCGGGATTGCTGGCTCTGGCCCGTACCCATCAGGTCGGAGGACGTGTCCTGTTTTGGCATACAGGGGGGATCCCCGCCCTATACTCCTTCGCCGATGCACTGGGGCAAACCGGAGCCAACGGATGTTCGGACTGATTCGAGTGGAACAGAAAACGACTTCTTGCTCCCCCGCACCGGAGATCAACCGCCGCTTGCGGGCTGCGACCTTTGATTATTGGGAGACATTGATCGAAGAACGGGAGCGGGGCGATGCCAGTCTGGAGAAAATCGTGACCTCCCTCGTTCACCGCTGGGGAGCGGCCTGGGGTTTGCCCGCCGAGGAACGCTTCATGACCGCGTTCAACCGGCATTTGACGGCATCCCGTCAGCAGATGACCGAGCAATTGCAGGAGGCACCGCTCGATCAATTCTTCGCCCAACTTTTCGCCGAGCTGGAAGTTGCCCATGCGCCCGAACGAGTGGAGCAAGCGGTAGCCTATGTTTGCGGACTGCTGCAGGAAACCACAGTGGTGCTGCCCGGGGCGGTGGAATTTCTTTCCTTCCTGAAAACTCGCGGAATAAAACTAGGCCTGATCTCGAACACGCAAATGCCCGCCCGTTTTCGCCATCCCACGATCGAAAAACAGGGTCTGCTCTCCTATTTCGATGTGATCGTTTTGTCCTCCGAAGTATCTTGGCGCAAGCCCCGGGCCGAGATTTTTCTGGAAGCCTTGCGTCAGTTGCAGGTAGAACCGGAGGAATGTATCCACTTCGGCGACAACGCCCGGGCGGACGTGGAGGGCGCCAAACAGGTGGGCATTCTGGCCGTACAAGTGCTGGCCAGCAGACATGCACCGCCGCCGGAGGGGGAACTGATCCTGCGCGATTGGCGAACGGCACTGGCCTTCTTCCGGCGATTGCTGTAGTCGCGACCCTCATTCAGCCAGAAACGTTCTTCCGGATGGATGTTGGCGGTCACCTACTTCCGGAATTTGGCGAAGGTGGCTTTCCCCAGAAACCGGGCGGCTTCTCCCAGGTTTTCCTCAATCCGCAGCAATTGGTTGTATTTGCAGGTTCGTTCCGATCGAGCCGGAGCCCCCGTTTTGATCTGACCGGCGTTGAGGGCTACCACGAGGTCTGAAATGAAGGTATCTTCCGTTTCCCCGGAACGGTGGGAGATCACTGCCGTGTAGCCGGCACGATCGGCCAGGTTGATCACATCCATCGTTTCCGTAAGCGTGCCGATCTGGTTCAGCTTGATCAGGATGGCGTTGGCCGTCTTTTCTTCGATCCCCTTGGCCAGTCGTTGGGGATTGGTGACGAACAGGTCATCACCAATCAGTTGGATTTTGGACCCCAGGACGCGGGTGATCTCTCGCCAACCCTCCCAATCGTCCTCGGCCAGACCGTCTTCGATCGAGATAATCGGATAGCGGGAAACCAGGTCGCTATAGTACGCCACCATCTCCTTGGGGGATAGCTTGCGGTTCTCCGCCTTGATGATGTACTGCCCATCCGCAAAGAACTCCGAAGCAGCAGGGTCGAGGGCCAGCAGGACGTCTTCGCCCAACTTCCAACCCGTTCGTTCAATCGCGGTCACCATCACTTTCAGCGCATCTTCGTTGGTGGCCAAATCCGGCGCAAACCCACCCTCGTCCCCAATCGCCGCGGAGAGCTTCTTTTCTTTTAGCACGACTTTCAGTGCATGGTAGACCTCCGCCCCAATGCGCAAGGCTTCCCGGAAGGAACCGCCCCCCACGGGCA
>JBGOWQ010000254.1:0-2731 GCA_041478715.1 Thermodesulfobiota bacterium
CACAGGATCGGCCGCGGCTGACGGTCCGGGATAAAGCCAAGCTTTTCAGTAGGATCAGGGCCGCTGCCGTGATCACGGCGACCCACAGTTCTTGCGGGACCCCCTGTGCACCACCGGACGGATTGGGGGGTTCCTTTGGACCCACGACGGCGACAATACCGGTCGATGTGCCGGAGGTGGAGGCTGTTTGCGTCGGCGAAACGGGGGTCAGGGACAAGTCCGGGTAAGGGGTTTGCCCGGCGGAGGATTGCGCGAAGAGATCCGCGCAAAACTGCAAGAACATGCTGCGAGAGAATTCACCATCCCGGAAGAGGGTCGCGAGAGTGGTTTGGGTATCGGCGGAGATTCCCCGATCGGCAAGGGCTGTTAATAGCCGGTTTGACGGGATGCCGAAGCCGGACAAGTCCGCCACAGTTGAAGCTTTCAATTTCCGGTTAGATAGCGCGGACAGAGCGTCCAGATTCGGTGCCGATTCCTCTTGGGGAATCGAAGGATCCGGCGACAGTGAAGTGGGAGCCTCCACCGCGTTGGAATCGATGAGGCCGGTTTCCGTGGGAAGACCGACCCCATCATTGGTGGGGGTTGGCGCGTTTTCAGCCGCCACGGACAGCGCGGGGTCCGACTGGCTGTGATCGCAGATCCCGTCGTCGTTGGTATCAATGTAACGGGGACACGCTCCGGGGTAAGGATCGTTCACCAACCCTAAAGGGCAATCGTCCCAGGCCCAAGCGGAAAGGGTACCCAACCCTAAAACGCCCGCAACCACTAGCAAGATCAAGATCCATCGGGTTCGTTTCATCGCATGATTCCTTTTTTCTAATAGACTGCGCCTCCGCGTTCAGAGGTGAGTCAAAAGAAGATCAGAATTTGATAAGAGCCGGTCCGTTGCTCCTTACCCAATTCTGTTCTTTCCCTGAGCGGATTCTGAGGGTCGGTTGCTACGCTTTCCTCAACACCGTTTTGAAAGGAGAAAGAAAGAAATGAAGAAGCTCGTAGTTTTAGGAGTAACACTCGTTGTTTTGCTGGCGATTGCCGGGACGACCCTGGCTGCCGGCACGGGACCGGGAAACGGATCCGGCCAGCCCATGATGGACGTAACAAATCCCGTAAATCTTACGGGTACGATCGTAGACACCAGCCACTATGCCGTTGGAGTTGGACCAGGTCAGGGCGAAGCCTCATCCTACCTTCTATTCCGTACCACTGACGGGAAGGAGATCCGTCTGGTGGTGGGACCGTCCTGGTACGTAGACAGCCAAGGGTTGACGTTTGCTGCCGGAGATGCAGTGACGGTCAGCGGTTGGTACGAAAGCGATGGAGACTTGGCGGTCGCCTCTGTGGCTACCGGCGGAAAAACCATCACCTTGCGCGATCCGGACGGCCGTCCCCTCTGGGCCGGCATGACCAACCGCGGGATGAAACAAGCGGGAAATGACGCAAGCCAGGGTAATACCGGGAATGCCCAACCTCTCCGTAACGGGTCCGGCTTCGGATCCGGCCGACAAGGAAAAGCGGGAAACGAAGCGGGTTGTGACGGAACCTGTCCTTATTGCACCGCACCCTAACGCAGCGAATGTACACACCAAGAAAGAGCCGCTCTTGGGAGCGGCTCTTTCTTCAATGCTAGAATCAACTATGCGCATCCTGGTGGTGGAAGATGATCGGCGAATTGTGGACCTGCTCAAGCGCGCCCTGCAAGCGGAAGGCCACGTGGTGGAAGATGCGACGGACGCCCTTGATGGATTCAGTCTGGCCACCTCCGCCGCCTATGACGTCCTGATCGTGGACTGGACGATCCCCCGCGGAAGCGGACTGGAGTTGATTCGCGACCTGCGTCGCGAAGGGGTAACGATCCCCGTCCTGATGCTCACCGCTCACGATACCACCGCCGATAAAGTGCAGGCACTGGACGCCGGCGCGGATGACTACTTGACCAAGCCTTTTGCGCTGGAAGAGCTGCTGGCCCGGCTGCGCGCGCTTTCGCGTCGCAGCAAAGGACGCACGAGTGAGGTGCTAAAGATCGCAGACTTGACGATCGATGTGTTGACCAAGGAAGTGCATCGGGGAGAGCAACCGATTTCTCTCTCGGCCAAGGAGTTCGCCCTGTTGGAGTACCTGGTGCGCAATCAGGGTGTTGTGTTGTCTCGCGACAAGATCGCGGAGAACGTCTGGCAGTATCCCTACGCCGCTGAAGGCCATGTGATCGATGTCTACATCCAATACTTGCGGGAAAAAGTGGACAAACCGTTTGCCCACAAATTGATCCATACTCGGCGTGGCATGGGATACGTGGTGCGGTTGTAGATGAATTTCCGTCTCCGACTGACTTTGCTCTTTGCCGGCCTTTGTTTTCTGCTGTTTGCCCTGATCTCGGCGGGCGCGTACTGGGCGTTTGCCTCTGCGGCCTGGAAGGAATTAGACCAGAAGCTGGTACCGCGCGGGGAATCACTGGCCAGTCGGATCGAAATCTCCGGAGACCAGGCCTCGGCCCCCGGCGGGTTTGGCAAGGGCGGCCTGGAAGAGCGGATCGATGTCGTCTTTTCCTTGGCGGGGAACATTTTGCTGGTCACACCCGGCATCCAGGCGACCGCCCTGCAACCCTCATCCACCTTGTCGCTTCAACTGACGGGGGGTCAGGTCGTGCTGCAGGACCTGCAACTGGCCGATGGGATTGCCGTCCGCGTGGCCTACTTTCCACTATTGCGTGACGGGGCATTGACCGGGGTTCTAG
>JBGOWQ010000268.1:0-2560 GCA_041478715.1 Thermodesulfobiota bacterium
TCGATGAGAAAACCGCAACGGAATAAACCGCGCAAGCGGAACAAGGGAAAGCGATCGGCCAAACAGCAAAACTCTATGACGGCGCTCTGGGTTGGCACGATCCTGCTTTGTTGCGCTGCGGTGGTCGCGATTATCGTTTTCTTGCCTCAAGATGTTGTGTTGATATGGGAAGGGTTGGGTTGGAATGTCATTACAGCGGTTCTTTTTCTCGCCATCCCTATTCTTCTCTGGCGTTTTCTGAATGGGTTTCGTGCTCGTTTTATCGGAGTATGGATTTCGGGTCTTGTTTTTGCTTTTCTGCTTATTGGCATGATCGTTCCTGCAACCTGGAATCGCGCAATCAATCAAGCATTAGGTCCAGGCATCTATCCAATTCTGTTTGTTCTCGCTTTCAGTACGATCAGTGTTCTTCTTGGAGGTAGACTGTTTGCAAAGAGGGTAGCAAGCGTTAGCTGGAAAACAAAGGAGAGTAAATCCAAAGAAACAGTCACGGCGGTGATAGAAAACGCAAAAACTGAAAAAAAGCCCCGAACATCAATCCCGCCAGGGGTGACCGCCGAGTATCGCCTTCCCACGCTGGATCTGTTGGAAAAGAGCACAGGAGAGGGCATCAGAGTATCTCGCCGGGAAACGCGTAACGTACAACAAGTTTTGGAAGAAAAGCTAAAAAGCTTCGGCATCGGCACCCGCGTAACCAATATCGAAGTCGGTCCTGCGGTGACTCGTTACGAACTGGAACTTGATCCCGGCGTGAAGGTTTCCAAGATCATCAATCTGTCTGATGATATCGCACTTGCATTAGCTGCCAATGGCGGCGTTCGGATTGAAGCCCCGGTTCCCGGGAAGTCTGTTTTGGGAATTGAGGTCCCATCTGACAAAATTTCCACGGTATCGTTGCGAGAAATCCTGGAAAGCAAGGAGTTTAAAGATCACAAATTGCGCGTGCCACTGGCATTTGGCAAAGATATTGCCGGACACCCGATCGTGGCAGACCTACGGGAAATGCCCCACTTGTTGATTGCCGGAACCACCGGTTCGGGTAAAAGCGTCTGCATCAACTCGATCATTTGCGGTTTGCTCTACCGTCATACTCCGAAGGATCTAGGATTGATTTTGATCGATCCGAAACGGGTGGAACTGTACAACTATCGTAATCTTCCCCACTTGCTCTACCCGGTGGTGGAAGACATCAAGCAAGCCACCGCCGTGCTGAAGGTAATCGTGGAGGAGATGGAATCTCGTTTGGCACAATTCTCAGCGGTCGGGGCTAGAGATATTGAGGCTTTCAACCTGAAAACCAAAGAAGAAAACGGGGGCAAACGGTTGCCTTACACCGTAGTAGTGATTGATGAGCTGGCTGACTTGATGATGATTGCTCCTGCCGATCTGGAAAAGTACATCCAGCGCTTGGCTCAATTGGCGCGAGCCACTGGGATCCATTTGATCGTGGCGACACAGAGGCTTTCGACCGATGTCATCACCGGAGTGATCAAGGCAAACATCCCTTCACGCATCGCTTTTGCCGTCAGCTCACAAACGGATTCCCGCGTGATTCTTGATACGGGCGGAGCGGAGAAGCTGCTGGGGAAGGGAGATGCGCTCTTCTACCCCGTCCATTTCCCCAAACCAAAGAGGCTGCAAGGAGCGTTTATCTCAGAAGCGGAAATCGATCGCGTTGTGGAATTCTGGAAAGAGCAGGGTCGAGAAGTTGCAATTCGAGAATTGCCTACTCATCCGGGAGAAACCGAGGAATCCGAAGGAGAAGATTTCGATGACACCCTCTATCAGGAAGCCCTTCGCATTGTCCTTCAAGCCGGAGAGGGGTCGGCTTCCATGTTGCAACGAAAGCTAAGAATTGGTTATGCCCGCGCGGGGCGACTGATCGACCTGATGGAGCGGCAAGGGATTCTGGGTCCTGCGATTGGATCCAAACCACGTGCGCTCCTTCGGCACCCGGAACAGTCTTCATTCAAATTCCAATGAAACCACCGCAGGTTCTATCCTTGGGAGAAACCCTGCTCCTGCGCAAGAAACACCCCTGCGGCAGTAACCAGTGGTCTGTCATCCGGTTGGGGGCAGATATCCGGATCCGTTGCCAAGGATGCGGACATACGGTGTTGATTTCGCGCAGTAAGTTGGAACGGATGATCAACTTACGGCAAGGAAACTAGCCGTGCGCGTCGGGATCATTGGTTTGACCAATGTTGGGAAATCCACTTTGTTCCGCGCCTTGACCCGGATCAAGGTCGGTATCAACAACTTCCCCTTTTGTACGATTGATCCCAATATCGGTGCAGTTCCCGTACCAGACGAACGTTTGGAAGCCATTGCCGGTCTGATAAAGCCAAAAAAGAAAACTCATGCCATTGTAGAATTCGTCGACGTAGCCGGACTGGTGCGGGGGGCCAGCCAAGGAGAGGGATTGGGGAATCAATTCCTGTGTAAACTGCGAGAGATGGATGTACTGCTTCACGTCTTGCGTCTGTTTCCCGATCCGGGAGTCGTTCATGTGGAACAAACGATCGATCCGATTCGTGACTTCGAACTCGTCTGGACAGAA
>JBGOWQ010000225.1:0-3011 GCA_041478715.1 Thermodesulfobiota bacterium
GGAAGGGATCTACCAGGCCTATCAAGATGGGGGTGCCACCAAACCGGTCGTCGTATCTCTGATTGGAGGAGAGCGTTGTCTGAAGGCTGGAGAATGGTTGAAACTGAAGGGAGTGCCTTGCTACTTCGACCCCGCCGAAGCCATGAGTGCGCTGGGCGCTCTGCGCGAGTATGGACGGTATCTGGCGCGCAAGGAAGCGGTGGTCTTCTCATCTTATACCGATGTAGACAAGGTCAAGGTCCGCACCGTGTTGGATGCGGTCAAGTCGGAGGGGCGCACGGCCCTGATGGAGATCGAAGCGGCCGCCGTATTCCGTGCCTACGGCCTACCCTTGGCGGAAAGCATCATGGCCGGCGACCAGGAAGAAGCCGTACAAGCCGCTGAAAAGCTGGGCTACCCCGTCGTTCTAAAGATTGCTTCGCCGGACATCCTGCATAAAACCGACGCCAAAGGGGTGAAGGTCGGCATCGGCAGCCCGGCGGAAGTGCGAGCCGCCTTCACAGAGATTCTTGCCAATGCGAAAGCCTACAAAGCCGAGGCGAAGATTGCGGGAATTCTGGTACAAAAAATGGCAGCCAAGGGCGGTACCGAGGTCATCTTCGGCGCCATCAAAGATGCTGCCTTCCAGCAAACGATCATGTTCGGATTGGGTGGTATCTTCGTAGAGGTGCTCAAGGACGTTACCTTCCGGATCGCCCCCATCTCCGTAACCGAAGCCAAATCAATGGTGATGGAAATCAACGCCTACCCGATCATCAAAGGCGCCCGGGGAGAAAAGCCTCGCGACCAGGAAGCGCTGGCCGATGCGTTGTCGCGCCTATCCCAATTGACCATCGATTTTCCCGAGATCAAAGAATTGGACGCCAATCCCGTTCTGCTCTACGAAAAAGGCATGATCGTGGTGGACGCCCGCATCATTCTATAGGACCAGGATCTGGAATCGACGCCGGAGTTCGCCATTGAGAGCTCCGGCGTTTCCCTTTCTGCCACAGTTTTTCTGTTATAGTTGGAAAAATGATTGAGAAGGAATCTGCTTCCATCTGGAATCAGGAACCCGCGTTGCTGGATCTTCTCCGTCAAGCTCCCACCCCGTTTTGCCTTTGTCAGATCAGCGGGGACTTGCTTTTTGCCAACCAAGCGTTTCTCGACCTGGTGGCCGCTTCCTCCTCAAGCTTGATCCAAATGCCCGTATGGCAATGGCTGGGTTTGGAAAGTTCTGAACACTGGACCCGATTGCTTTCGGCGTTGGACCAACAAGCCACGGTGGGAACCGAAGTCTCATTAATGCCTATCCAGGGGGGAGTTGTGGACGTGCGATGGACCCTCTCGTGGGCAGACTCGGAGCAAAAACAGCGCGCCGGAGTGATCCAAATCTGGGGAACGGATTGGACGCGGGAACGAGAAATCTCCATCCAGCTGGAGCACGAGCTTGCTTCTCGCGCGAAAGAAATCCAGCTGCTGGGGGAGACCGCATCCCAAATCGCCCAGGGTTTGGACCTACCCAGCACGATGCGTGACGTCGTTTCCTCGGTCAAGCGATTGATCCCTTGCCATGGCGTGACGATCTTCCTGTTGGATGAAGGAAAAAAGACAATGCGGGCGCAGGCCGTGCAATACGTTCCCGGGGTCTACCCAGAGGAGGACTTGGAGCAAGTCGTGGAAACGATGGTCGTCACGGTGGGGGAGGGATTATCCGGGTGGGTGGCCGCGACAGGTCAACCCGTGATTGCCCCAGATGCCGAAAACGATCCCCGAGTGGTACACATTCCCGGTACTTTGCATTTGGAGGAGTCTTTGCTGGTCGTTCCGCTGAAATTGAAAGAAGAAACCAAAGGCGTGATCACTCTGTCCCGTCTGGGCCTTCACCAGTTTAGCGCGAGGGATCTGGCCCTGGTGGAAGCTCTCGCCTCTCAAGCGATAGTGGCCATCGAGAACGCGCAAATCTTCCTCGAAGAGCAACGAAAAACGGAGCGAATTGCTTTTGGGCGAGAACTGTACCAAGCTCTCTCGCTATCGTTGAATGCGGAGGAAGTCTTGCGCACTTTTCTGCGCGTGGCAATGCCCCGGCTCTGTTTCGATTGGGCCGGCTTTCTCTTCTATGATCGACAGAGCAACAGCCTGCGATCGCTGGCCACGACCGAAGATCCTGCGGTGGCGTTTCCCTTCAACGGATCCCTGGCAGAGGAATTGGCTACGAGCGAGACCATTTCCTTCTGCGACCGAATCGCTTCTTCTCCATCCTATGCCGAAGAACAATGGTTACGCGAGAAATACATGGAGGCCTACAGTGCCATCCCCCTGATCAGTAAAGGGGATTTTCGAGGATTATGCTTGATGGCCTATCGAAACCCGCCAATTTCATGGGCGCGGGAAGAGATGGAAGACCTAGCCTATCCATTATCCGCGGCGATGGAAAATGCCCGGCTGTACACCAATGCGAAGATCCAATTGGAAATGTTGGCGCTAGTCAGCCGTACGGGGGTGGCTATTGCTGGCGGTGAGGCCGATCTACGTCCGACTCTCAAACGCGTATTGGAAGAAACTCGTTCCTCCATTGGCTCCCACAGCGTGCGCTTGTACCAATTGGCACCGGACCAGGCGACATTGCGTCCGGAAATTGTCGTCTATGAGCCGGGACATTATTCCATCAGCGATGAGGAACTGCTCTCCAAACTCACCCTGCACCTGGGGGAAGGCATCACCGGCTGGGTTGCTGCGACCGGACAGAGCGTGATCACCGGAGATGCAGAACACGATCCCCGGGTGAAACATGTCGAAGGGACCCCTTTCGTCGATGAATCGATGATCTGCCTTCCCTTATTGATCGGAGAGCGGATTCTGGGTGCCCTGACCCTTTCCAAATTGGGTTTGAATCAATTCGGAGAACAGGAATACCTCCTGGCTTCTTCGCTCACTTCGCAAATTGCCATTGCCCTGGAAAATGCGCGTCTCTACCAGGATCAGTTGATGGCAAGGGAGCGTTTGGAACGGGACATTGAACAGATCCGGCA
>JBGOWQ010000178.1:0-3564 GCA_041478715.1 Thermodesulfobiota bacterium
CAGCAAGGCCAAATCCGCCTGCAGGTCGCCCAAACGATTGAAGGCATTGTTTCCCAACGGTTGTTGCCGATTGTAGATGGCACGGGACGGGTTCCCGCCGTGGAGATCATGCTGGCGAACGCCGCCATCCGCAACATGATCCGCGATGCCAAAACCCACCAGATTCTCACTGCCATCCAGATGGGAGCCGGCGTCGGCATGCAGACGATGGATACCTGCCTGCGCGATCTCTACCAAAAAGGGTTGATCAGCTACGAGGAAGCCAGCACAAACGTGGCCGATCTTGACGAATTCAATCGCTATGCCCGCCCGGAATTGAGCCGTGTCTCTGCACCGGGAAGGAAGCATTAATGGCCCAATACGAATACAAAGCGCGTGACAGCAAGGGTGCACTCACCCAAGGATTGCTGGAGGCGCCGGATTCCCGTGCTGCGGCTTCCCGCCTGCGAGTCATGGGATTGAACGTCCTGACGATGGCTCCCAAGAAGACCGGCATCGGTGGGCTTTCCCTCAATATGTCATTTGGCAAAAAAAAGGTCAGCTTCAAGGACCAGACTGTCTTCACCCGTCAATTTGGCGCCATGCTCCAGGCCGGAATCTCCGCCACGCGCTGCTTGATGGTGCTGGAAGAGCAAATCACCAACAAATACTTCAAGGAAGTGATCGGCAACGTCCGCCATGACATCGAATCCGGTCTGAGCCTTTCTGTGGCCCTGGGACGATATCCCAACATTTTCTCGACTATGTACCTGAACATGGTCCAGGCCGGAGAGGTGGGTGGAACACTGGAAGAGTCGCTGGAACGGCTGGCTTCTTTCGGCGAGAAAGATCTCCGCACCCGCAATAAAATCAAGAGCGCCTTGACCTATCCCGCGATCCTGATGGTGTTGGCCGTCGGCGTGGTGATCCTGATGATGGTGGCCGTGATCCCGGTATTTACCGGGATGCTGGAGTCGATGGCGGTCGAGATTCCGATCCCGACCAAGATTGTGATCGCCCTCTCCAATTTCATCATGGGCTATTGGTGGCTGCTGATCCTTTTGGTGGTGGGTGGGTGGTTTCTCCTCCGCTATTACATCCGGACTCCTGGTGGCCGCGCCGCCTGGGATCGGCTGAGGCTGAAACTGCCGGTCTTCGGCAATTTGAACTACAAAACAGCCATTTCCCGGTTCACCCGCACGTTGGCGACGATGGTGAAATCCGGCGTACCGATCCTGCAATCGCTGGAAGTCGTCAGCCGGGTAGTCTCTAACGATGTCTTCAAGCAGGACATCCTGCGTGTGCGAGCGGGGATCCAGGAAGGGCAACGGATGGGCGTTCTGCTGGCGCAGGGTAAACTATTTCCGCCGCTGGTGGTACAGATGGCCACTGCCGGGGAAGAATCCGGCACGCTGGAGGAGATGCTGGATAAATCAGCCGATTTCTACGATCTGGAAGTGGAGTATGCCGTCAACAACCTAACTGCCACGCTGGAACCGGTGATGCTTGTTTTCATGGGCGGAATCATCGGCTTCATCGAACTTTCCCTCTTCCTGCCTTATTTTGCTCTCCTGGGTGGCATAAAATAGACTTTCTGAGCGAATCCCGTGCTATTGACATCATTTTTTGATATAATCAGAGCCGCTTAGAGGAAGGGGCGAAGCGTTGAGTTTCACCAGAGCGAAGGGTTTGATTGGGTTGGATATTGGCTCCTCTAGCATCAAAGGAGCTTTATTCAGCTTTAGCGGATCGATACCGAAGCTGGAGAGGGCGCTGTATCTGCCCACTCCCACCGAGAGTGTAGTCGATGGTGGGATCGTGCTCCCGGACGTGATCGCATCCGCAATCAACAATCAATGGGCCAAAGCATTTCCCATCCGCCGGGTGAATGTGGCCATCTCGGCCAAGCATTCCGTGCTGAAGCAATTTTGGTTGGAGCCCGTGGAGGGCACGCCGATCGACGAGCAGGTGAAGTGGGAGATGGAAAAATACCTGCCGTTGCCGGTGGAGGAAATGCAGATCAGCCACCAACCGCTAAACGAAACGGAAACCAACATGGAAGTGCTGGCCGGGGCGGCGCCGATCCACATCCTGGATGGATTGCTGCGAGTATGCCGTCTGGCGAAACTGACCCCGATTGCGATGGAGGTTCCCTATCTCTCCATCCTGCGTTTGTTCATGGCCTGGGCACGCCGATTTCCGCAGCAAGTTGCCTATTTTCTGATCGATGTCGGAGCCAGCCAGACCCAGGTGGTGTTCATCGCCGATGGAGTCCTCAGCTTCGTGCGGTCGGTGCAAATTGGCGGCAATTCCTTCACTGAAGCGATCGCGGCCAACCAGAAACTGACGTTTGAACAAGCGGAGATCCTCAAGCTGACCAAGGCTACATTGATTGAGGAAGAAGCGTCGGAGGGTCAAATCCAAGCGATCTATACTGCCATGCTTCCCGTCATGTCTCAATTCGTCCAGGAGATGCAGCGGTCGTTGGACTTCTTCCAAAGCCGTTCCAATACCAGCCTAGCTCTGAAAATGTTGGTATTTGGCGGCGGCAGTCTGCTGCGGGGTTTCCCCGAGGTGATCTCGCAAGCGATGGGGTTAGAAGCCGCTGTCTGGCAACCGCTTGCGGATTTACCCCATAGCGATTCAGCCGCCCTGACCGAGCTGTTTCCCTTGCTGAACCTAGCCGCCGGTTTGGCGTTGAAAGAGAACGAAAAAACCGTATTGGGAGATCTGGCCGAAAAGATGGGGATCTCGTTGCTGTCATGAGGACGCCATGGTTCGCTTAGATCTCAACCTGCTTCCTCCCCGGAAACAACTCCTCGGCAAACAAGGCCGGAGCATCTTGCTGGTTTTTATCTTCGTTTTTCTCCTGCTGGTGCTGGTGTATGTCGGTCTGCAAGGCGTTTTGAACAGCACCCGCACGTTGGCCACTCAAGTCCAGACCGATCTGGCGCAATACGGCACCTTCGAACAGACTCTGATTGAAATGGACGGATTGGAGAAGCAAGTGCGCAACTCGGAAGCGTATCTGCTGCAGTTGCTGGGGAAGCTGCAGGACTGGTATGCGGTCACGATCAACCTGGCGCGCAACATTCCCAATCAGGTAGCCCTCACCAGCATCACGGGCGATGCTAGTGCCCAGGTCAACATCAAGGGCACCGCCCCCAGCGCGCTGGAAGTTTCCCGTCTCTATTTCGGCCTGCGCAATGCCACCAGTACGGCGAGTATCGTGGTGAACTCCATTTCCCCTCAATCGAGCGGGAGCTGGACCTTTGATATGACGTACCAAGCCACCCAGGGGATCGCCCCATGAGAAGCCGGGGATTGATCACTGTTTTGGCCGTCGTGGTTATCGTTGTGATCTGTTACGTCGGCTATGCCTTCTTCTACGCTCCTCTTTGGCAGGAGAACACAGACCTGCGCGCGCAAGTGGAGAAGGATTCCATCCGGCTGGCTACCCTGCAAGAGCTCTATCGGCAAAGTGGCAAGCTGGAGGTGAAAAAGAGCATTTACGAGGAACGCCTGGCACTGCTGCAAAAGCTTTTACCGCCCAACACGGAAGCCTCCGTATTCATGGTGGAAATG
>JBGOWQ010000006.1:0-14890 GCA_041478715.1 Thermodesulfobiota bacterium
GCCCATCACAGCTCCTACGCCACCCCTGGCTGCCTGACGGAAAAAGTCATTGTTGATGCAGGCGAACTTTACCAGGTTTTCACCGGCGGGTCCGATCACGGCATGTCCGAAACCCGCTTCGCCGAGTTCCTTCAATAGTCTTGAAGAAGCTTCAAAGGAATCAAGACCCCAGAGATGAGCAGCGTCTCGGATTTCTACCCGGTCGTCCCGGATGTAAATGTAAGAAGGGGTTTTTGCTTTTCCGCGAACGATGAGACCGTAATAGCCGGCATACGCAAGGTTAAAACCAACTGCACCGCTGGAGTAGCTGTCCACAAAACTGTTCGACTGGGGCGATTTGGTAATGACGACGTGTTTTGTACAACCCGGAGCCAGGCTGCCCGTCAATGGGCCGGTAAGCCAGATCATGACGTTTTCCGGTCCCAAGGGGTCGGTCTTCGCCGGTAGATACTCCAACAGCAGCTTTGCTCCCAGGCCCCGTCCACCGAGATATTTCTCGATCGTGGCTCTAGGAATTTCGGTGGTGTTTACAGTGTTTTTGCTCAGATCAATGGTCAGCAATTTGTACTTCATTTCAATGTCCTCCGAGAAATAGAGTTGAGATCTTGGTCATCCGGTCGGCTCTTCCATCAACCACCACCCATCATGGTGGTCACCAGAACGCGATCCTGGTCTTTCAAACCGATGCTGGGATCCCTGGTGATCGTACCGTTCACAATGATGATATAGTCTTTTTTCCACTGGCCGGATTCCTGGAAGAGGGAAAGAGGCACTTTGCTGTCTTCGACCAGTTTTCGCAGGACGGATTCCACGGTCGCAGAAGCGCTATCGGCCATGATTTCCTGGAATTGTCCCTTCGTAATCGTCGGAACATTGAAAAAAACCTTGATTGTGGGAGCACTGGTTTTCATTTCTTTCCTTTCCTTAGATTAAAACTACCAACCAGGGTTATGCGGTGTTCTTTCGTCAGTAGAATACTGTATACAAAATACATTTTAAGATCCCTATTGGTCAGTGTCAATGAATTTTCCGTCGCCATTCATCATCTCAACAAGTTTTTTTGCCCAAAGATGGATCGCTTACCGCAGAATCCACTACGGTTTCAATCGGGCTAGAAAGACCCCAATGAACATCAATGCCCCGCCCAGCAGGGACCGGTCGCTCAAGATTTCGCCCAGAATCAACCAACCACCCACCGCGGCAAATACGGATTCCAGGTTCATAATAATCGAGGCATGCGTGGGGCTGGCGTTCCGTTGTCCCAGGATTTGGAGAGTGTAGCCAATCGCCACAGAACCGAGGCCAGCGTAGAGCAATGGAAACCAGGCCATCTGTACTCCCTGCCAGGAAAATGGTTCAAAAATCAAAGCGCAGACCAGGCTGGCTACCATACACGTGGCAAATTCCACCCAAGCCAGCAAGAGGGCGTCTACCTGAGGAGAAAGCCAGGCAATCAGCAGGACTTGTACGGCATAGATGCCGGCGCTCGCCAGCAGCAGCAAATCCCCGGGATCGATGCGGAAATCACTCTGCACGGAGAGAAAATACAAGCCGATCGCACTGACCAGTACCCCCAGCCAACTCCCCCATCCCGGCCGATGACCGAGCGCCATGCCCAACAAGGGAACCAGGACCATATACATCCCCACGATGAAACCGGCTTTGCCGGCTGCCGTCGTCTGAATGCCAAACTGCTGAAACCCGACGGCTGAAGCCACCAGCAGGCCTAGCAATACGCCCCCACCCCAATGCAACTTCAGCGAACGTTTCCCCGGCGGCCGGGGTCGCAGCAGGATGGCAGGTATCAGAGCCAGGGTGCCGATGCCGAAACGGATGGTATTGAACCAGAAGGGACTGACGAATTCGGCTCCGGCGCGCTGGGCGACGAACCCTAAACCCCAAAGCAGGGCTGCCAGGAGAAGCATCCCGTTCGCTCCCCAGGCTCGTGAACCCATCCCGGATTTCAACGTCATGGCCGGACCTGAGCGGTCGACTCTAGGCATCAGCCTAGAAACCGCCGGTCACAAAAGTGCAAGTCTTCCCTGAGAATCGGCCATTCTGCTTCGGTGGGCTGGAGGACAAACCCAGAGCCCAGAGTGGTAGTTCCCGGCAAAAGATCTGCTCGTTGAAGTCGCAACGCCCATTAAGCCGGGATGTTTGGGGGTTCCAGTGCCGTCAGGGCTTTTTCCAAACGACGCAGGCTTTCATCTTTTCCCAGCACCTGCAACACCTCGAAGGCGCCGGGTGAGGCCTCTTTTCCGGTCAGCGCGGCCCGGATCGGCCAGAGGACTTGTGCAGTGGACAACCCGTTTTCCACAGTATACTGGCGCAATACCTTCTCCAACACCGGAGCCGTGAAATCCTCCATGGTGGAAAGCAGCGAGATCGCGCCAGCCAAAGAGGCGCGGATCTCTTCCACTGTAGACTTTTTAGGCACCAAAAGGGGCGCGGACACCTCCGGCGGGTTGAAATAGAAAGAAAGAAGGTCCGGCGCTTCCGATAACGTTTTCATCCGTTCCTGTACGGTTTGCAAAGCTTGCAGCAGGAATGGCTGATGTATTTCATCGCCAGCAGAGATCTGCTCGGCCTGCACCAGATAGGGTTTGATTTGGTCAGCGAGTTCGGCCAAGGGCATTTGCCGGATGTAGTATCCGTTGATGAAGTTCAGTTTCTCCCGGTTGAAGATGGCACCGGTGTGGACCACTCGCTCCAAGGAAAACGCCTGGATCAGCTCCTGCATCGTGAAAAATTCCTGGTCGTTTCCCGGCGACCACCCCAGCAACGCTAAAAAGTTGATAACGGCTTGCGGCAGGTATCCTTCCTGCATGTAGGCGATCACCGACACCGCTCCATGCCGTTTGGACAGTTTTCCCTGTCCTCGCCCGGCCAGGATGTTCGGCACGTGACAAAGCTGGGGTATTTCCCAACCGAAGGCATGGTAGAGGATGACATGTTTGGGTGCGGATGGCAGCCATTCTTCTCCTCGAATGACATGCGTGATCTCCATCAAGTGGTCGTCCACCAGGTGGCCCAGATGATAGGTGGGATATCCGTCTGACCGCATCAAGACTTGGTCATCCAGCTCCTGGTTGCGCACTGTAATGTCGCCATACACGATATCGTGGAAGGAGGTGGTTCCTTCCGGTATCATCATCCGGATGGTGTGGTGGTATCCCTCCGCCAGCAATTGGTCCCTCTCCCGGGGGGAAAGATCACGGCAGCGCCGATCGTAACGAGGTGGCAGTTTTTGTGCTTCTTGCACCTTGCGCATCTGATCCAACCGTTCGGCGGTGCAGAAACAAGGGTAGGCTGCTCCCCGATCCACCAGCTCTTGGGTATATTTTTGATAGATCTCAATCCGCTGCGACTGAAAGATCGGTCCCTCGTCCCAATCGAGGCCGGCCCAGTGCAATGCTTGCTGGATATGGTCCGCTGAATGTTGATCAAACCGTTTGCGGTCGGTGTCTTCAATTCGCAGGATGAAAGTTCCACCATATTTGCGCGCCAGGAGGAAATTGAACAGGGCCGTGCGGAGTCCGCCGATATGAAGTTCCCCCGTGGGACTGGGGGCGAATCGAACGCGAACGCTCATCTCTCTCCTTACAGGTTAAAGGTTCTTTTGGCCTGGGATAGGACATCTAACGCGAAAGCGATGTCCTCGGAGGAATGGAGGGAAGTCACCGTAGTGCGGAGGCGAGCGGTCAACGGCGGCACCGCCGGGGACAGGATGGGCAGTACGAAGAGACCTTTGTCCTGGCAGAATCGAGTCACTCGCAGGGTCATCTCTTCTTCGCCGATCAGGATGGGTACGACCGGTGTTTGGGAGTTAAAAGTGGAGAATCCCAGGCTCTCCAAACCCTCCTTGAATAGACGTGCGTTTTCCTGTACCTTTTCTACCCGCCAGGGTTCTTCCTCAATTACCTGAAAGGCCGCCTGGGCTGCCGCTGCCGCCGGTGGGGGTAACGCCGCGGAAAACACGAAGGCGCGGGCGTTGTGCTTGAGGAAATCGATCAGCTCGTGGGATCCGGCAATGTAGCCGCCTACGGCGGGAATCGTCTTGGACAAGGTGCCCATCTTGACCGGAATCGCGTCATGCAAACCGAAGTGCTCCTCGATGCCGTGACCGGTCTTGCCCAAGACCCCCAAAGAATGCGCTTCGTCCACCATCAGCCACGTGTTGTACTCGCGACAAAGGTCTACCACTTCCGGCAGTGGGGTCACGTCTCCATCCATCGAGAAAACGGCATCCACCACCACCAACTTGCCACCATCCTCGTCTTTGACCTTCTCCAACTGTTCTCGCAAGCTATTCGCATCGTTATGCTGAAAACGAAGGAACTTTGCGCCTGAAAGCAGGCAACCGTCGACGATGGAAGCGTGATTGATCTTGTCGCAGATCACGATGTCGTTGCGACCCAGGAGAGTGGAAATGGTGGAAAGGTTGGTTCCGTACCCAGAGGCATACGCAATGGCCGCCTCCGTTCCTTTAAAGCGGGCGATTTCTTCTTCCAATTCCACGTGCACAGGTAAGGTACCCGCCAGAATACGCACGCCATGCGTGCCGGTGCCGTATTTTTCCAACGCCTGGCGCGCAGCTGCATTGATTTTGGGGTGACCGATCAGGCCGAGATAGGAGTAGGAAGCTAACATCAACATCCGCTTCCCACCGGTCCAGACATGGGCTCCGTCCAGCTGATCCACCGTGCGTAGATAGAAATAAAGACCAGCATCTACCAGTTGCCTCTTCCGCTCGGCAAAAGCAGTCAGTTTCTCCTGAATACGATCCATGCTCTCTCCTTATCCGTGACTTGCGCGGAACCGGCATCCTTTAGGGTATGCGCGCGATCTATTTAATAGACGGTCCATTCTACGATTTCTCTATCAAAGAGGAAAACCCCGGCTAGTGTGAAATCCCGGATAGCACCAGGGATTATGACGCAAGCGTCATGATCCCTGGTTATACACTGGGATTGAGGATTATTTGCCGAGAAGGGCTAAGAAGACGCCAGCCGCCACGGCCGTGCCGATCACGCCGGCCACGTTGGGCCCCATTGCATGCATCAGCAGGAAGTTTCCGGGGTTCTCTTTCTGCCCCATTCGTTGCGATACCCGAGCTGCCATCGGCACAGCGGATACGCCGGCGGATCCGATCAGGGGGTTTACCTTCCCCCGAGTAACCAGATAAAACACCTTTCCAAGCAACACGCCGCCGGCAGTGCTGAAAGCGAATGCGATCAAGCCCAGCAGGACAATGCCTAGCGTTTTGGTGGTTAGGAAAATATTCCCCTGCATGGTGGCGCCTACGCTCGTCGCCAGAAAGATGGTCACGACATTGATCAGGTCGTTGGCGGCCGTGTTGGCCAGGCGTTCCACCACCCCTGCCTCGCGGAAAAGATTACCCAGCATGAACATCCCGATCAGGGGGCCGACGGCCGGGAAGATCAGGCTGACCACGATCGCCACCACGATCGGAAACAGAACCTTTTCTACCCTCGAGACGGGCCGCAGTTGAGCCATCACCACGGAGCGCTCCTTCTTGGTGGTGAGCAAACGCATGATCGGAGGCTGGATGATCGGTACCAGCGACATATAGGTATACGCTGCCAGAGCTACCGTGCCAAGCAAGTGGGGAGCAAGAGCCACCGCCGTATAGATCGTGGTGGGGCCGTCCGCACCACCGATGATGCCGATGGAGGCCGCTTCCCGGATGGAAAAACCCAATAACTGGGCGAACAACATGGCCACAAATACACCCAATTGGGCAGCCGCCCCCATCAGGATGGTCCAGGGGTTGGCGATCAACGGGCCGAAGTCGGTCATCGCTCCCAGACCGAGGAAGATCAGCAGAGGGAAGAATTCTGTCTCCACTCCATAATGCAAAAGCAGATAGATGATGCCGTTGGGGGGTTCGGTGATTCCGGTGACCGGGAGGTTGGCCAGAACACAACCAAAACCGATCGGCAATAGCAGGAGAGGTTCCGTCTTCTTGAAGATTGCCAGAAATACGAAAAGTAGGCCGACCCCGATCATCACCGCTTGTTGCCAGGAGATCTGGGAAAAACCGGTGATCTGCAGCAATCTGACAATGGCGTCCATTTTGATCTACCCGATCTCCAGCAAACGCTCTCCCGTCTCCACCATCTGACCCACGGTTACATATACCTCTTTGATGGTGCAATCATAGGGAGCAAATAGCTCATTTTCCATCTTCATCGCCTCGATCAATAGCAGGAGGTCGCCCCGTTTGAGCGCGTCACCCGGTTTCACCTCCAGAGAGGAAACCTTGCCGGGCAGAGGAGCCGTAATAATTCCCAAAGCTGCCGCAACTTTGATCGGTTTGGGTTGCACCTCCACCCTTTGTACCGGTGTTGCGATTTCCTCAATCGGTACTGTTTTCACCGGGGGCGGATCTCCGATTGCACCGATTTCCTCTACCTCGATTTGGAAGGTTTCCTCTTCGACCTTGACTCTGAATTTCCTAATCATGATTCCATCGCTCCATTTTTATGATTTTGAACGCCTTGCGGCGTGGTTTGGAAACGGGTGTTTCGCTTGATGCCTTCGTTTCGGTTCGGGTTTCCTGATCGAGGATGGCGGTCACAGCAGCCATCACGGCGGCCGCTTTCCTTTTTTTTAGGCGGGGATCTACCGCAATTGAGATGGCGATTCCTTCGGCTGATCTTGGTGAGGTCTCGCTTTGTGGCCGGTAGAAAATCCATCGGAATACAGAGAGGATGAAACCGAGAAGAGCTAGAACTGCAAACACACTCACCATACCGATCAGCGAGAGTTTGACTCCATCCCAGAATGTTACGAATTCCATCGTTTTCCCTCCCTCTATAACGGCATGTTGCTGTGTTTTTTGTCGGGGGCTTCCACGTTCTTGGAGCGGAGGAATTCCAAAGCATGCGCCAGAACAGGGCGAGTGTCTTTCGGGTCGATCACGTCGTCCACATAACTGCGCTCGGCTGCCCGGTAAGGATTGGAAAACTGAGCTCGGTACTGCTCGATCTTTTCCAGTCTGGCCTGGGTAGGATTTTCCGCTTCGGCGATCTCCTTGCGGAAGCAGATGCTGGCCGCTCCCTCCGCGCCCATCACCGCGACTGCTGCCGTGGGATAGGCGAAAGAGAGATCTCCGCCCAGATGCTTGGAACACATCGCGATATAGGCACCACCGTAGGCTTTGCGCAGGATCAGCGTGATCTTGGGCACGGTGGCTTCCGTGTAGGCGAAGAGGACCTTTGCGCCATGCCGGATGATTCCCCCGTGTTCCTGTTCAATGCCGGGAAAAAATCCAGGGGTATCGACCAGCGTGATCAAGGGGATGTTGAAGCAATCGCAAAAGCGGACAAAGCGGGCAATTTTATCGGACCCGTCGATGTCTATGGCGCCGGCCCGATATTGGGTCTGATTTGCCACAATGCCAATCGACCGGCCGCCCAGGCGGGCAAAGCCGACTACTGCATTCGGAGCATACAGCGCATGAACTTCCAGGAAATCCCCCAAATCGACAAACCGCCGGATCACTTGCTTGACATCATATGATTTTGCCGGATTGGTGGGTACGATCTGTCGCAAGGATTCCTCCTGGCGATCCAGAGGATCTTGATTGGCAATCACCCGAGGCTCCTGCAGATAATTATCTGGTAGAAAGGAAAGGAGCTTCTTAAGCAGCTCGAGCGCCGCACGGTCATCTTTTGATAAGAAGTGGGCAACACCGCTGGTCTGATTGTGCACGATGCCTCCCCCCAGTTGTTCGTGGGATACCTTTTGCCCCGTGACTAATTCCAATACGTCCGGTCCGGTGATGTACATGGTGGCAATTTCCGTCATGATCACAAAATCCATCAAGGCGGGTGAGTAAGCCGATCCTGCCGCTACCGGACCCAGCACCATGGCAATTTGTGGAATCGCTCCTGAAGCCAGGCTGTTCCTTCGCATCACTTCCGCAATGCCCATCAGCGAGTCAATACCTTCCTGGATGCGGGCGCCGCCCGAATCATTTAAGGATAGGAAGGGGATTCCCATCTTTACCGCCAGGTCCTGCATGTTCATGATTTTGAGGGCATGCATTTCTCCTACAGAGCCACCCAAAACGCTGAAATCCTGGGCAGAGATGGCCACGCGACGTCCATTGACTAGCCCCAATCCGGTAATCACGCCTTCGGCAGGAATTTCCTTTTTATCCAAACCAAAATAGGTGGACCGGGTTTTCACGAAGGCATCCAATTCCTGGAAAGACCCCGCATCGGTTAAAAGCTCGATCCGCTCACGCGCGGTCAGTAGGCCCTTGCTATGACGGCTTTCTACGGCTTTCGCCCCCATACCTTCCGCGATTTTGGCTTTGTTCTCGGCCAGTTGTTTGATCAATTCCTCCATTGCTGTCCTCCAAATTGCTTTTGAACCAAATTACTCGGTTTTCCGAGCATTGTGATCGGATCATTTTCGGTTTTGGTAGCCTCCAGAGTTACCCTGGAGGCTACCTAGCGTTTTGGCTATACCAGAATCTCGTCCGGAATTATCAGCTGTCTGTTCCTGGCTAAGAGCTCCGGTGAAGGATTGGGTAACAACTCCGTCCCGGCCAATTGCTTGGTGTAATCCCGGATCGAGGCGTCCCAGTATTTACGGGTTAAGTAGAATACGCGGGCTCCACCCAATTCGTGTTGCACATCCGGGTAGGGATAGGTCGGTAGTGCCATTCCGATGCCCCAACGTTTCCAACCATTGTAGCTCTCGTACGTCGCCCAGAATTCCTCTTGGTTTAGGGTTTCAAAACAATAGACGCATTTGGCATAGTAGAGAACGGCTCCCGCGTTCATCCCTCGCATGAAGGCCATGGTGTGAAGACTGATGTTGATTCTTTCATTCAACAGACGGCCATTGGCAATCCCGGCAAGAGCTCCGTCGACCTGTCCAATCAGGAAATACTCGTCTTTGATCCGATTCCGCCATAACGCGAGCAATTCCGCATACACCCGAGCCCCTACCACGTCATATAGGTCGCGGTCCACATCCATGTAACGCTTGATGTAGGGGAGCACGACAGGGATTTCCTCGCGTTCGATCGAACGGATCAGCATCGTCTTCTTGCCGCCGTCTTTTTGCTTCAGTTCGCAATACATGGGAGCCCAGGGCGCCACCTTCATATTCGGTGGGCTGAGAATTGGCTCAATCTCTTCCACTTTGAATACGATCTCAGTTTGCGATACTTGTTCCGGAATTTCTTTCTTCATGATATCTCCTTGTTGCCTATGAAATCTAAACCAAGAAAACTCAGTTTCCATCTTTGTTCAGCCATGATAGGTATTCTGCGTTGTGATAGCTGAATTCCAGTGAGGTTAGCGTGTACTGGGTCTACGATACAATAACGCTTCTACCTTTTACTTTCCTGTCGATGATCAATTGGATCGCCTCGTTGACCTTCTCCAAAGGAATTCGGTTCGACACAATGGTAGAAATCCGTCCTTGGTTGGCATAGCGCAGAGAAAGCTCCAAATCTCTCTTGCAGCCGGCAACCGACGTCAGGATTTGCCCTTCTTTCAGCAATAGACCCACGGGATGAAAATTGAGCAGGTCTTCTTTGCGATAGCCAATGATGACCAATCGTCCGCGGCAGGCGACGGAATCGATCATTGCATTCCATCCCACGGTACTTCCCACCAAGTCGTAAACGACATCCAGGCCGGCGCCGTTGGTTGCTTTCTTCACCTGCTCGGCCAACATGGAATAATCCGTGCAAACGATGGCTTCGTCGGCTCCTACTT
The DNA here is from genome assembly GCA_041478715.1 of Thermodesulfobiota bacterium. Lineage (GTDB taxonomy): Bacteria > Caldisericota > JANLFM01 > JANLFM01 > JANLFM01 > JAPLHX01. The sequence goes on from JBGOWQ010000006.1 coordinate 9,765, forward strand.
CCTTCGCGAGGGCAGCCTTTTCTTCGGAGTCTGCGATTGCAATCACTTTCGCGCCGGAGATTTTGGCTACTTGGATGCACATCAGTCCTACTCCCCCTACACCATGGACACCGACGACATCGCCGAGTTTGGTCCCGGCCAATCGGGTGGAATGGACCGCTGTCATTCCTGAGCAGGCGTGTACTGCTCCTTCCTCGTAGGAAACGTTCTGCGGTAGACTGACGAGCGAGCGGATGGGGACAGCGACATATTCTTGGAATCCTCCGTCAGCGCTAAAACCGAGTTGGCCGGCAGCCTGTGTGCACATATTTTCCATGTCATTGCGACAATTGAAACAGCTGCCACAACTCATCATGTTATAGACGGCGATCCGGTCGCCAACTTTGAGATCCGTTTTGGTGGCAGGATCGATTTGCTCGATATCTCCGGCAATTTCGTGACCCAGAACCAAAGGCTTGCTGACGGGAATGAGTCCCTCGGTAAAGTGTGTTTCGGTCGCACAAACGCCCGCCGCTCTTACTTTGATAATTGCGTAACCTTTTTCCAGCTTTGGTTTCTCAACTTCTTCAATTCGAAGTTTTGATTCTCCAGGGTGCAGCCTCGCTGCTTTCATGATGTTCACCTCTTCTGTATTGGGTTTTCTCCGATTTGTACCCGCCCTTGCCAATGGCCCCTTGCAGGGGCCATTGGCTTCCGGAGGGTCGTTAGATACTCCATTAATTCTTTCTAGGTGCTCTTGGTGCTTCCTATCAATTGGCTGAGTCTCTACACACAACTGCCAATCCGCCAAGATCAAGGCTTCAAGAAACCATTCATCCCATTGCGTTCTATGGTGTGGTCGAGAGCGGTTTGCTATCGTCCATCGGGACTTTGATCTCGCCGGACTTGATCTTCGCTTCTATCGCCGATACTGCCGTTTTGAGCTCTGTTGTGGCAGCATCGCCCCAAGCACCGAGATGGACGGAACCAGCGGCCAAGCTTTGGGGTTGGAAGTAGTTCTTGTCCCTGAACGCAGCCCAGGTACCTTTTTGCACGGCCTCGATGGCACCCTTCAACTGCACAGACCAATCTTGCACGACTGAAGTGAGCACGGTCTTGGGATCCAGATCGCGCTTGTCGATGTACATGGCAATGCATTGAATTTTTTGGGCGGCGCATTCCAGGATAGAAGAGTTGTCATCCAACTCCGTGAAGATCACATCGGCTCCCTGCTGTGCCATGCTTTTGATGCCATCGCGAGTTTCCGCCGGAGCCAGATAGTCACCCACGTAGACGATCAGGATTTCGATGTCTGCCTTGGCAGCTCGAGCCCCGAAGATGAAGGCATTGGTGTACCGGTTCATCGTGCCAGACTCAAATGGCTGTAAAATCCCGATTTTTCCTGACTTGCTGGCTAACGCCGCGGCATATCCGGCGACATAGTTACCGTCTTCGGGAGTATCGCCGAGGAACACCAGATTCTTGGGCGCGTTGGCTTTGAGATATTTCGCTTGATCGGGCTCGCTTGCTTTCACGGCCGGATCGATACCGAACTCACCGATGAAGAAAATGTTCGGGAAGTTGGCGGCAACTGTGATCAACTGGTCCGTGTAGGTATCGCTATGCGCGAATACAATATTCGTCCCGCGAGCGGCCCAATCACGGATCGCCTTCTCCGCATCCTGGGAACTGACCGCTTCACTCAAACTCATTTCAAAGGGGATTGCCTTTTGTACCGTCAACAAACCCTGATAACCGGCAGGGTCCCAGGTTCCCTCGTTGGCATGGCCGTACAAGATCGCTGCTAGCGTGAGCTTACTGCTGGTTGGAGTCGGGGTGGGGGTGGGAGATGCCGAGGAAGTGGTTGGGGTAGGCGTTTGTCCGCCCCCGCATCCAGCAAGAATCGTGGCCAAGAGTCCCAGGGTTACAATCAAGACCAATACTTTTTTGCCCATTACCTTATTTCTCCTCCTTATTTTATTTTGCTGCGCCTTCTGATAGTTCTGCTCGGTTTGGTTATGGCTTGAATGTGGTCAGTACCTCCTTTCTGCACTACTCTCTGTAGTATGGAATTCCAAGTGCGGACGGAATACGGGATCGCCCAGTCCGGGACATGATGATGATCAGGGCAATAATGGTTACGATGTAGGGAGCCATGGTTAGCAAATCAGAGGGAATAGTTACACCGATGGTCTGGAGCCGGACTTGGAGACCGTTAATCCCGGCAAAAAGCAGGCAACCCCAAAAAATATTGGAGGGCTTCCAGCGTCCGAAAATGATAATTGAAAATGCAATCCACCCGCGACCGGCCACCATTCCCGAAGTGAATCCCTGGAGGAATGCAACCGCCAAGTAGGCTCCGGCCACCCCTACCAAACCCGCGCCTACGAGGATCGTGAAATAGCGAATGCGGAAGATGTTCACACCGGCTGCATCTGCGGCCGAGGGGTTCTCCCCCGTCGCTCTCATTTGTAAACCCAACCGGGTTCGGTAAATGACGACTGACACGACGATTAACAGAACAATGGACAAGTAGAAGATGATATCCAGCTCCAGGAAGCGAGCAAAACCGGTCAACTCTCCTTTGTAGCCTACGAGTTGTGCCAGCGTGGGAAATCCTTCCGTATGCTGATCGGAGGGAACGTATAGTTTGTAGAAAAAGCTCGCCAATCCCAATCCCAGGAACCACAAGCCAAAACCGATTACGATTTGGTCCAAGTTGAACTTGACGGCCAAGGTGGCCAGGATCAGACCGAAAAAAGCTCCCGATAAAAAACCCATCAGCAAACCCATCCAAGGGGAATCGGCCATAAAAAACCCGATGATGCCCATCACGGCAGCGAAGGTCATATTCCCTTCCATGCTGATGTCGTACACACCCACGCGTTGCGAAAGGAATCCTCCCAGAGACGCGATCAGGTAAATTGGCAGGATATTCAAGGTAGCGAAGATCAGATTGACGATCAAATCAAGGGCCATCGTTCACCTCACACACAAGTCGAATACGACGGATGCATAGAATCGGGTGGCATCCAGAATCTGCGAGATCTCAATTTTTTCATTGACGGAATGGGCTTCTTCCAAGCGACCCGGACCGCAAATCACGGATGGCACTCCTGCTTCCGCAAACCAACCGGCATCGGAAACGCAAGGCCAGATTGTGCTTTCAGCCGGTCTGCCAAAACATTCCTGGTAGATGCGAAATAAGCTCTGGACCAAGGGGTTCTCTTCTTGGATCTGGGCTGCTGGGAATATCTCACCCCGATCCCGAAACATCGATGTTCCACCAAACTGCACCAGGGGGCGATGCTTTCTCATCCAGGGGTCGGCATTGGCCACAGAATCGATCACCTGAAAGACTTCGTCCTTTACATCTTCAATTCGCTCATTCGGCAGGAAATGGATCGTCACCCAGAGTGAACATTCGTCGGCAACAAAGGCAGGATTGCGACCCCCTTGGATTACGGCCGGATTAATGGTATTGGCTCCAGGGGAACAACCCGGGTAGCTTTTTTGGACGGCCCAGTATCGTTCCAACTCCTGTAATCCCTGGAGTATCTTCACCATCTTTTCGATCGCAGATGCCCCTTCAATTCCACCTCCAGCATGAATCATGCGGGCACGGATCCCATCATGAAATGTTTCAGGGCTGCGCAGTGTGATCCACATCGTCACCACGCCTCCCTGGCCATTCAGTTTCAATTCTGTCGGCTCAGGGATCATCGCCAAATCGCCCGAATACCCCAACTCCAATAGTTTCTTGGTTCCGTGCTCTCCGGCCTCTTCGCCGATGACGGATTGAATCAACAGGTTGTTCTGAAACGGCAGGCCTGTTTCCCGCAGCAGTTTCACGGCCCACAAAGCGGCAGCAAAGCCGCCCTTCATGTCCGCAGCTCCCCGGCCGCAAAGGTAGCGTTCGTTCCAGTGGGCGACAAACGGATCGGAATCCCAGCACTCATCTTCGTTGATTTGTGCTACATCGACATGTCCGTTCAAAATCAGCGTATGCCGGGGTTTTTCTCCATTGATTTTGCCGACCAACAATGGCTCTCCCGGATACAGATCATGGAATACCGTTTGAATTCCAAACCCTTCCAACCATTCTCCTAGCCATTTCTGTAAGGCATGGGTATTTTTTGCCGGGGGATTCGGCGTGGCAAATGAAATCATCCGGCCAATGAACTGCAACAGCTTTAATTGTTGCTTTTCAACTTGAGCGAGAACGGAAGCTAACATAAAGCTTTTGCCTTTTCTTCCCACCGGTATTTCAACCATCGTTCAATGAACCCGGCGAACACAACACAAAGGAGTAAAAGGCCAATCAGGATTTGGGAAAAAGCAGCCGGTATCCCCACCAAGGTCAAAGAAGAAGCTCCTACAAGCATCCCTGAGATGAACAGAGCTGCAAATGGCATCGCGATGATTTCCTCCCTAGCCAGCATCACGACGACAATGGCTGTAAATCCGTAACCTCCGGTGACATTCCGCTCCATTCGCATGAAATCACCCACTACTTCCGCCGTGCCTCCCAATGCGGAGATTCCACCGCTGATCAACATCACAATCAATGTCAATTTGGCAATATTCATGCCGGCCAATCGAGCCGCTTCGTGGCCGAATCCTACCGCTTGCAAGCGATAGCCAAGGCTCGTGCGGTTGATTAGGAGCCACACAATTGGCACCAACACCAGGGCAATGATGAAGGTGACATTGAGAGGGTATTGCAGGAAAGGCAATTGTGCCTGGGGCAGGATTTCGGAGGATCGTGGGTAGTTGGGATGGGGCATGCTCAAGGGTCCGCTGATCATATACTCCAGCAGCTTTAGGGCAATATAGTTCATCATCAATGTCGTCAGCATTTCGTGGACACCAAACTTGGTTTTGAGGAAACCTGAAATGCCAGACCAGAGAGCTCCGCCGATGAAGGAGGCGAGGAAAATGAGGGGCAAGAGAACACCCGCGGGAAGGTTAAGGTTTACGCCGATGGCGGTGGAAATGATCGCGCCAATCGCCATTTGTCCTTCGGCACCCAAATTCCAAAGGCCACAGCGGAAGGCAATGATCATGCCAGCGCCCGCGATAATGATTGGAGTGGATTTCGCCAGTACTTCCAAGATTCCATAGGGCGAAAAGAAACTGTAGGCAAA
>JBGOWQ010000208.1:0-3147 GCA_041478715.1 Thermodesulfobiota bacterium
CTCCACCTCCACCTTCCACCTCCACGTCACCGGAGCCGCCGGCACCTTCCCTGCCCTCTGCCATGCCTACGGTTTCTCTTTCCCCTTCGAATCCATCTTCAGTCCTGCTGGAAGGGGCCGGCCGCTGGGAACAGAGTGGGTGGACCGTGGTCCAGATCCGTGGCGCTCCCTACCTTCGCGGTTTCCAACACGGATATTTGCTGGCGCAAGAGATCGCAGACGCCATTTCCATGCATGATTTCCTGATCCAGAGCGAAACCGGCCGTGATTTTGATTTTTTTGCCCAAAAAGCGGAAGAGATGTTCCTGGAACGGATCGACCCGGAATTCGTGACGGAAATGGAGGGTATCGCCGCCGGCGCTGAAGCCGCGGGAGTACCGCTATCCTTGCGGGACATCCTTGGCTGGAATGCCTACGTCGAGATGGTTGGTTCTTGGTGGCCTACCGTCTCCGATGCATCGCTTGCGATGGGCACCGATCGCTGCAGCGCACTGATTGCCACGGGGTCTTTTACCGCAGATGGCGGTATCGTGATGGCGCATAACACCTGGGCAGACCTGATGGATTTCTCTTCGTTTGATGTCGTCTTGGACATCTGGCCGGATCAAGGCCATCGGATCGTGATGCAAAGCGCTCCCGGCTATATCTGGAGCGGTACCGATTTCTTCATCAATGATGCCGGTCTGGTCGGTTGCGAGACCACGTTTTACGGCTTCCAGGGCTTTGACGAAACCCAATTGCCGACCTTCGTCCGCGCTCGGGAGGCGATGCAATACGGGGAGACAATCGACCAATGGGTGACGCTGATGGACCGGCAAAACAATGGCGGCTATGCCAACGCCTGGCTTTTGGGAGATATCAAGAGCGGGGAAATCGCGCGATTTGAACAGGGATTGTTGTATACCAAGTTGGATCGCACCAGCGACGGATATTTCGCCGGGTTCAATGCCGCCACCGATCCCGATATCCAGGCAGAATGCGGAGGCTGGAGCGCAGAAGACCCCTCCAATTTCAGCGGAGCCCGTCGCGTACGCTGGGACCAGTTGCTGCAGGAAACTAGGGGGCAGCTTGGCGCAGAGCAAGCGATGGAAATGCTGGCGGACCATTACGACACCTGGCGGGAAACCGAGGAACCATCCATCCGGACGCTCTGCGCACATGCTGAAAGGGAATTCGCTCCGCACGGTGCGCTGGATGGTAAGGTTACCACCAGCGAGCTGGCGCGGGAAATGTCTTTCTGGGGACGTTGGGGCAGACCCTGCGGCGAGCCTTTCGTGGCAGCGGAATCAATCGCCGCCAATCCCGCCTATGAATGGCTGCGAGGGGTACTAACGGATTTTCCCACCCAGCCCTGGACCCGATTGGGTGGCTTCGGGGGCGAGTAACCGTACCATCTATTTCGCCAAGGCACGGATCGCACCGGCGAACAGTCTGGCGTTTCGCATCAGGTTCTCAATCGTAATGTACTCATCGACTTTGTGTTCTGTTTCCGGCTCTCCCGGAAATAGCGGACCAAAAGCAACCGTATTTGGCATCTCTTTGGCATAGGTCCCACCGCCGACAGCCAGGGGTGGGTCGTCACGGCCGGTTTGTTCCCGGTAGACGGAAAGCAGGGTTGCCACCAATGGATGGTCCGCAGGGTAATAGAGGGGCTCCTGGTGTTGAAGTTCTGCCAGAGTAAAACCGGATCCGGAGAGTCCGTTTTCCAATAGGGAAAGCACCTGGGAATAGGTATAGGTTACCGGCCAACGCAGATTGATGGTGAGTTCTAGGCGATGATCGACCAGCTGGGCCAACCCAACGTTAAACGACAGTCTGCCGGAGATGGGATCCTCCAGGGCCATACCTAGAGAGCGCCCGTCTGTTTCCAAACCGATTTTTTTCTGTAGAAACGCCACAGTACGCTGCCAATCCTGCGGCAGGCTGGGACATGCCGCCAGAAATGCGATCAGAGCCATGATTGCATTGCGGCCCTGTTCCGGTTTGCTGCCATGAGCCGCCACTCCAACCGCCTGCACATGAACGTGGTCGCCTACTTGTACGGCGGATAGTTGGAATCCTCGCCTGCGAGCAAATCGATGGCAGCATTCGATCAAACGGTTGGGATCGGGACTCCGGACCTGGACTTGAGCCCAATCCGGCACGATATTGGAAGCCTGCCCGCCGGAAAGGGAGAGTACCGCGGTCTTCCCATCCATGCTTGCGTTTAAATCCCTGACGAGCTTACCGATCAGGATGCCCTTTTCCGCGAACACCAGCGGATACCACCCGTCGGGCGTGAAGCCGGCTACGGGTGGCGGTTCGTGCTGCAGGTAATAGGGGATTTCAGCACTCCCCGTTTCCTCACCCGTGCCGAACAGGATCCGCACTCTTCGGGTGAGGGGTATGCCTGCATCTCGGATGGCTTTTAGCGCGAAGAGGGAAGCCATGGCGGGACCCTTGTTGTCCATCGCCCCGCGGCCGTAGATCCTGCCATCGCTGCATTCGCCGCCGTAAGGGGGATGGGTCCATCCATCGCCTTCCGGGACGACATCCAAATGACTGAGCACGGCGACATAGTCCGAACCTTGTCCCCATTCCGCATAGCCGATATAGCCGTCCAGATTGCGCGTGGTAAATCCCAGCTCACCGGCCGATGCGGAGGGCGCAGAGTAACGCTACGGTCGGCCCTTCCCCGTGGGGCGCACCGGGTAAAGGCATCCCCCGAACGCTGGGAATGCGCAACAGTTGTTGCAGGGCATCAATCAGGGCTTCTCGATCCGTTTCCAGCTGTTGATTGAGTGCAGAATCCGCGCGTTCCATCGCTATCATTGTAGCGGATTGGTAGGATTACAAGAGGTGGCCATTCAGACGATCCGGATCGACGAACTTGATTCCACCATGCTCCATGCCCGCCGTTTGGCGAGCGAGGTGCTTCCTCCGTTTGTCGTAGTCGCCAAGCGGCAGACCGCGGGAGCCGGGCGCAAGAGCCGGGCCTGGTCCAGCCCGCCAGGCGGTCTATGGCTGACCTTAGCGGTGGAGCCGCCGAGGGTGGAGGGGCTCTCCATCTTCGCTGCAATTCCCATCCTACGCGCCTTGGAGCCTTATCTTCCTTCGATCAAAACGAAATGGCCCAATGATATCGTCACACCGGACGGGAGAAAAATC
>JBGOWQ010000223.1:0-3018 GCA_041478715.1 Thermodesulfobiota bacterium
CAAAACGCGGAGCTGGCCCGGGAAGGATTGCGCGTGTTGGGCATCGCCTACCGCCGGACCCAAGGGGAAGAGGCGCACTGGGAACAAGGGATGGTGTTCCTGGGGTTGGCGGCGATGCGAGACTCGGCCAGAGCGGAGGCCAAGCAAGCGATTGCCACTTGCCGCCAGGCCGGCATCAAACCGGTGATGATCACCTGAGACCATTTGCTGACAGCGACAGCGATCGGTTCGCAACTGAGCCTGATTGCCCATGAACGGGAAGCGATCACCGGAACGGAACTCTCCACCTGGTCCGATCCCGAATTGCTGCAAGCGGCTCCCCACATCTCGGTCTATGCCCGCGTCTCGCCGGAAGACAAGGTACGGATCCTGGTCGCGTATCAGAAGCTGGGAAATGTAGTCGCTATGACCGGCGATGGCGTCAACGACGCACCGGCCCTAAAAAAAGCCGACATTGGCGTAGCGATGGGGATCACCGGCACGGATGTCACCAAGGAAGCGGCGGATATGATCCTGACCGACGACAACTTCGCCACTATCGTTCGCGCCGTAGAGGAAGGACGCACCATTTTTGCCAACATCCGGAAGTTCCTTTCCTTCCTTCTATCCTGCAATCTGGGGGAAGTGCTCTCGGTATTCCTCGGGTTTTTCCTTTTTCCTGCGGCCGGTGTTTTGCTGACCGCGCCCCAGATCCTCTGGATGAACCTGGTGACGGACGGCTTTCCGGCTTTAGCCTTGGGGATGGACCCGGCGGCAGCCAACGTGATGCAGCATCCGCCCCGTCCACGAAAGGAAGGGGTATTTACCCGACCGCTCTATCTCTGGATCGCCCTCTCGGCTCTGATCATGGCAGCGGGTACCCTGCTCGCTTTCTGGTTCGGTAACGGAGAAGGGGGGCGGGGACAATCCATGGCATTTACCACGCTGGTCTTGCTGGAGTTGTTGTTCGCCTTCACCTCCCGCTCGCAACTGGGAGGGACATGGAGGGCGGCTTTTTTTCAGAATCGGTATCTCCTTTGGGCTTGCTTGGGCTCTCTCCTGCTCCAGCTGGCCCTGCTGTATGTTCCATTTCTCAACGATCTATTCGAGACGGTCCCTTTAAGCGGGGTGGATTGGGGGATTATTGCCTCCATCTGTGCCGGGAGCATAATCCTCCTGGAGGGGATCAAGCGTTTGTGGAGGCCGCGACCTTCCCGTCGGTAAGAAAATGCTTCTGGATCGAGTGGAATTCCACCTCCTGTTAGAATGGGAATTAGCCCGGGAATACCGAAGATCCGGAGCAAGGAGGACCTGATGCCCAGCAAGTTCCGATTGGTGACACGCAGTGATATGGATGGCTTGGTGGCAGCGATGCTGCTACGCGAGCTGGATTTAATCGATCAGATCAAGTTCGTTCACCCCAAGGACGTGCAGGATGGCAAAGTGGAGCTGGGGCCAGGGGATATCACCACCAATTTGCCCTATGTACCCACGGTCCATCTTGCATTTGACCACCACTCCAGCGAACTGTCCCGACTCGGGGAAACACCTGCGAATCTCGTGATGGCAGCGGACACTCCCTCCACCGCACGGGTTCTATACAACTACTACGGCGGTGCATCCCGCTTTCCCACCATCTCGCCGGAGATCCTGCAAGCAGTAGACAAGGCAGATTCAGCCGACTTCGGCCTGGAGGAAATCCTTCATCCCGCGGGCTGGCCGCTGCTGGACTTTGTGATGGACCCCCGCACCGGTTTGGGTCGGTTCAGGACCTTCCGCGTGCCCAATTACCAACTGATGATGGACTTAATCACCTATTGTCGTGATCACGACATCGAGCAGATCCTCAATCTGCCGGACGTGAAGGAGCGCACTGACCTCTATTTTGGCCACCAGGAACTTTTTCAACAAATGCTGCGGCGTTGCAGCAATGTATTCGACCGATTGGTGGTAGTAGACCTGCGCCAGGAGGAAACCATCTATGCCGGCAATCGGTTCATGATCTACGCCCTCTATCCTCAATGCACCGTTTCCCTACAGGTGATGTGGGGTCTCCGTCAGCAGAACACGGTATTCGCCGTGGGCAAGTCGATCATCAATCCCACCACCCGCCTAAATATCGGTGCATTGATGCTGGAGTATGGCGGCGGTGGACATCATGCCGCCGGTACCTGTCAGATCGAAAACGAGAAAGCCGAGCAGACGTTGAGCGAATTGATCCGGCGGATTCGTGCGGTAGCGTAAGGACAAGGCGGAGGCAGCCGTTGACCGAACCAACCCTGGCCACGATCCGACGGGCAGCAGAACGGATCCGACCCTACGCTCACCGCACTCCGGTTCTCACCTGCGCCAGCTTCGATCGGCAGGTGGGAGCGCAGGTATTCCTGAAGTGTGAAAACCTGCAAAAGGTGGGCGCCTTCAAGTTCCGTGGCGCCTGCAACGCGGTGTTCTCCCTTTCGGCGGAAGAGGCGAAGCGGGGGGTGGCCACCCACTCCTCCGGCAATCACGCCCAGGCGTTGTCCTTGGCGGCCCGGCTACGCGGGATTCCGGCTTACATCGTGATGCCCCGTACCGCTCCTGCGGTGAAGACAGCGGCCGTGAGGGGCTATGGCGGCCAAATTACCGCCTGCGAGCCCACGCTGGAAGCGCGGGAGACCACCCTGGCGGAGGTGGTGCACTTAACTCACGCCACCGTGGTTCACCCCTACGACGACCCGCGCGTGATCGCCGGGCAGGGAACGGCCGCGCTGGAATTGTTGGCGGACGTGCCGGACCTGGATTTGGTGATGACGCCTGTCGGGGGAGGAGGGTTGTTGAGCGGCACATCGATCGCGGTCTCTGCCCTTTCCCCCAAAACCCGCGTGATCGCGGCGGAGCCGGCCGGCGCGGATGATGCCTACCGCTCGCTCCAGGCGGGTCGGATCGTCCCTTCCGTCAACCCCCAAACCATCGCTGATGGTCTGCTGACATCGCTGTCCCCCCGGACCTTCTCCATCATTCGAGCGCACGTGGAGCGGATCGTAACCGTCAGCGAGGAAG
>JBGOWQ010000130.1:0-4528 GCA_041478715.1 Thermodesulfobiota bacterium
ATAGAAAAGACGATTTTTTTACCCGGTAAAGATTTAGGCTCAACTGAGGAAGATATCGCTTTAATATATAAGAGCGCCGTGAATGTGCAATACCGTAGTTATTCTTCTTATTATACCGCGGTGGAACGTTGCGGGAATGGCCTGGCAGCGGAAAATCGCCTGGTATGATCAGGGGATGGACAAGCACGGGAACTTGGAGGCGCGGAACGGTCCGCAGCGAGTCCTCTCCCGGCGCGAGTTCCTGGGGCGCAGGTTGGCTCTTGGTGCTGGATTGTTCCTGAGCGGTTTGATCCTTTCCTTTCTTGCTTCCTGTCTCCAGAAGGGTGAGTCGTCCCCGTCTTCGCCGCCCTCCTCCAGTGCCCCGCCCACGTCCGTATCCCCCTCCTTGACACCAGCGGCTGCCAAACTGATGGTGGTGCGTGGTCCGACCCCCTCCGCTCTGGTAGAAGCCGCCCTGGCCGGTCTGGGCGGGTTGGAACGGTTTGTGAAACCGGGCGCGGATGTGATTGTTCACCCCAACATCTGCGTGGCCTATCGCAGCTTCGAGTACGCCGCTACCACCAACCCGGAGGTGGTGGGGACCCTCGTCCGGCTTTGTCTGAAGGCGGGCGCGAAGCGGGTGCGGGTGATGGATTCCCCTTTTGGCGGCACCGCGGAGGAAGCCTACGAGATCAGCGGCATCGGGCCCGCAGTGCGTGGCGCCGGCGGAGAAATGGAATTCATGCACCCGGCCAAGTTTGCTGAAGCAGAAATCCCGGACGGGAGGGACATCATTTCCTGGTCGATCTACCGGGACGCTCTAACCGCCGACGTTTTGATCAATGTGCCCATCGCCAAACACCACAATCTGGGCCGCCTCAGCCTGGGAATGAAGAACTTGATGGGTCTGATCCAGGACCGGGGGGGGGTTCCACGCCAACCTGGGCCAGCGCATCGCAGACCTGGCCTCGCGCCTGCGTCCAATATTGACGGTGGTGGATGCGGTGCGAATCCTGCGCAATCACGGACCCACGGGTGGAAACCTGGACGACGTGCAACAGACGAACACCTTGATCGCCTCCACCGATTTTGTAGCCGCGGACGCCTATGCAGCCACTCTCTTTGGCCTGACCGGTCCCGACATCCCCTATCTCCGTGCAGGCGGGGCCATGGGCCTGGGTCAATTGGACTTGACACAAGTTCCCACCGAGGAGATCACGCTTTCTCCCTAGGCATGCGGATCTGGGCGAAACGCACGGTGCACTGGCTGCGGCGTGGCGTACAATGGGTGATATTTCTTTTTTTCCTCTGGCTATTGCTGGCTACCGTGCAAGGCGTTTCCGGCTTTCCCCAGGACCTTTTCTTCCGTCTGGACCCGCTGCTGGGGATTTCTGCCATGGTGGCCGGCCGAATCTGGATCCCGGCGCTGGCGCTGGGTGGGCTGGTTCTGCTTTCCGCGTTTGTTTTTGGCCGAGCCTGGTGCGGCTGGATCTGCCCATTGGGATCGCTGCTGGACTGGCTGCCCGCACGTCGCAAGCGACGCCTATCCCCGACATGGCGCACACTCAAACACCTGCTGCTGGTGTTGTTATTGGCACTGGCTGTGCTGGGCAGCTTGGCATTGGCCGGCCTGGATCCGATCGCTCTATTCTGGCGCGGACTGGCCACCGTCCTGCTGCCGGCTCTGGGGGCGTTGACATCTGCCACGGAAGGGGCGCTGTACCAGATTCCGGCGCTGAACCCGACGGCGGACTGGCTGGATTCCCTCCTGCGCGGTCCCCTACCCCTGGATCAACCGTTTTTCCTGCCCAATTTATGGGTCCTCGGCCTGATGATTTTCGTGCTGCTTTTCAACGCAATGCACCGTCGGTTCTGGTGCCTCTCGCTTTGCCCGCTGGGTGCGCTGTTGGGCTGGCCGTCGCGCATCGCTCTCTTCCGTCGCCAGGTGGATGCCCAGGCCTGCATTTCCTGCGGACGCTGCCGGGACATCTGCCCGACGGGTACGGTCGACGGCAAAGCCGGTTTTTCCTCCGATCCGGCTGAATGCATCACCTGCCTGGAATGCCGGGAGATTTGCCCCACCCGAGCCATCCACTTTCCCGTGCACCAGCGGCCGGCTGTGGTTAAACCCTATGATCCCAAACGGCGCGAGGTGCTGGGATCCCTGGGCCTTGCCGCTACCGGGATTCTGCTGGCTCGAATGCTTCCGCTGGTGGCCGAGACCCAGGCTCTTTTCGTGCGCCCGCCAGGGGCCAGCGAATCCAGTCTGGCCAGCCTATGCTTTCGCTGCGGCCAGTGCGTGCGCGTCTGTCCCACCGGAGGATTGCAGCCCCTCTCCGTCCAGGGCGGCCTGGACCGACTGTGGACGCCGGTACTGGTCTCCCGCCGCGGTCCTTGCATCTTCAGCTGCAATTCCTGCGGCGCGGTCTGCTCCACCGGCGCCATCCCTCCCCTGCCCCTGGCGGAAAAACAAGTCACCCGCATCGGCGTGGCGAAGATTGATCGGTTACGATGCATCCCCTGGGCTCAGGGAAAAGAATGCATCGTCTGCGAGGAAGTCTGTCCGGTGGCTGAGAAAGCGGTGAAACTGGAACAGCAGATGGTTTTGACCAGTAATGGCGGGACCGCCGTACTGCAGCCCTTCGTACTTTCCGATCTCTGCATCGGCTGCGGCATCTGCGAGCAACAATGCCCGGTGGTCGGTGACGCAGCCATCCGCGTATTTGTGCGCTAAATTGGCTGCCGCGGCTGAAAACAAGAGGCCGACTGGCGCCGGCCTCTCCTCCTTGTTGCCAAACCCTCTCCCTAGAAGGGTTTGGTCGCCAATAACACCTTCACACTATATAGCATTTTTTCCGGGGCGATGCTTTGGGCTTCAATCGGTTGGTTGGGGTCGATCACCACGTCGTCGGCCGGTTTCCAGTTGACGTCGATCAAGGCAAGGCCTTTGTCTTTAGTGAAACCGCGCTGAGTGCCGGTCGGTCCGTCCGCAGCGTAAGCCATGTCTTCCTTATAGCCCTTAGCCTCCAAAATGGTGGCCAGGATCTGGGCTGTGATTGCCGGGCCAGCAAAGTCATTACCGGTGCCCTCCACCACGATGGCCTGCCCCCAGCCGCTGCCACCGCTGATGGAGTCGACAAAATCTTCCTGGTTGATCTTCAGATCCATGTTAAGTGCGGATTTGATCTCGGCAAAGATGGCGTCCACATCGGCGGAAGGCAATCCGATGAAGTGGACTTCATCCGTTCCGGTGGGACTCGGGGAACCGGTCGTGGGGCTAGTGGTCGGGTTGGTGGAAGCTCCACCGCAGGCGGAGAGCAGGAGAGCCAAGCCGAGCAGCAATACAATAGTTTTAGAGACTTTCATCATTTCCTCCCTGCAAATAGGTTATCTTGATTATACCCGGATTCACTTCTTGCTGGCTATCCAGCATCTGGTATCATTTTTTCCGCGTCTTTCCTTCGAAAAAAGGCCTTTTGTGCCTGACTCGTCACTCGGAACTCGTTATTCGAAACTGTCTTCTCATTCCGTGACGATGTTTACGATCTTATCCGGCACTACGATCACCTTGCGCACGGTTCGTCCTTCCAGGTATTTCCCTACCTTTGGGGAAGCCAGCACCAGATCCGCGGTTTCCTTTTCGCTCAGCCCCTGGTCTACCTCCAACCGGTCCCGCAGCCTGCCATTGATTTGGATTACCACTGTCGCCTTCTCCGCTGCCAAGACCGCTTCGTCCCATACGGGCCAGCGCTGCTGGTGAACGCTGCCAGGCAAACCGGCGCGTTCCCACAATTCAGCAGACATGTGGGGGGCGTAGGGCGCCAGCAGCAGGCACAGATCCTGCAACAGTTCGCTTTGCAATGAATCGCTTTGCGATTCCGAGGGAACAGTAGACCGATAGTCCGACCAGGCGTTCACCAGCTCCATCAAAGCGGAGATGGCCGTGTTGAGGCGGAAACGCTCCCCGATATCTTGGGTCACTCTCTTGATGGTTTCGTGCAGCTTGGCACGCAGAGTTCGTTCCGCCGCTGCATGGTCTCTCCCTCGCTCCTTGCGCTGGGCCAGGAACTCCAGCGTCAGCCGCCAGGTCTTGTTCAGGAAGCGGTGAATCCCTTCCAATCCCCGCTCACTCCATTCAGCGTCCATTTCCGGGGGAGAAATGAACAGGGCATACATCCGGGCGGCATCGGCTCCGTATTGAGCAACAATCCCTTCCGGCGGCACCACGTTCCCCTTGGACTTGGACATGGCACTGCCACCGAGAGTGACCATCCCATGGGTAAACAACTTGCGAAACGGCTCCTGAAAATTCACCAGGCCCAGATCGTAAAGTACCTTGGTGAAAAAGCGGGAATATAGCAGATGCAGGATAGCGTGCTCGATCCCGCCAATGTAAAGATCCACCGGCAGCCAGTAGTTGGTCGCCTGCGAATCGAATGGCCGGTCGGAGGGATTGGTCAGGGCATTGGGGCTGGTGTAGCGCAGGTAATACCAGGAGGAATCGACAAAGGTGTCCATGGTGTCAGTCTCCCGACGGGCCGGTCCGCCG
>JBGOWQ010000093.1:0-5565 GCA_041478715.1 Thermodesulfobiota bacterium
AAAGTGGAACAGGGGTCTCACGTTAGAGCTTCTGAAAAAGGAGGGGTTACCCGATACCTTTCATTAAATCGTGGATGGTCAGTCACCCTGACGAATAGGGTCTGGTCCTCCCCCAGCCCTCCGGGATGGAGAGGAAGGGTAATCTTCTACAAGGGCAACGACCAAAGATTCTCCGAGATAAATGGAGAAGGCGATAGAAATGCTTGAACACATTGCCGACAAAAAGCTGGCAGAGGATGAACTCCGCACCGAGAGGCAAGGGTTTCAGGTTCTATCGGAGTATGTCCCCTTCGGAATGGTCATGATTGATAAAGATGGGACTTTCCGACACATCAATTCAAAGTTTAAGGAATTATTCGGTTACGATTTGAATGATATTCCTAACGGAAGAGAATGGTTTAGAAAGGCTTACCCGGACCCCACCACCAGACACCATGTCATTTCGGTCTGGATCGATGATTTGAAGAGCTTCAGGGCAGGAGAGAAGAGACCCAAGATTTTTGCAGTGACCTGCAAAGACGGAACGGAAAAGATCATCAGATTTATCTCCGTTCAATCGGAAACCGGGGAAAATCTGATGACCTGTGAGGATATCACCGAGGCCAAGCAGAGGGAGCGGGAGCTGGAAGCCATTGTGACCATGACGACGATACTGCGCACCGCTCCGTCTCGCGCCCACATCCTGCCGATCATCCTTGACCAAATTCTCGATTTGCTCAAAGCAGAAGGTGCAGCCCTGGCGATGCGCAACCCGACCAGCGGCGAGATATTGGTTGAATTGGCCCACGGGGGTTGGTCGAACTGGACCGGCAAACGGCTGCCACCCGACGAAGGCGTTACCGGCCATGTCATGAAAACCGGTCAACCCTATGTGAACAACGACATGATGAACAGCCTGCTTTTTGAGTGGCATGATTTGATCGGCGACCTCCGAGCCGGTGTTTGTATTCCACTCGTTGCACAAGAACAGACCATCGGGGCACTCTGGGCGGGCAGGAAGACCAACCTCCATGACAATGAGGTACGGTTGCTGACAGCCGTCGGCGACATTTCAGCCAATGCCCTTCACCGTTCCACATTGCATGAACAGACCCAAAAGCACCTGCAGCGCTTGACAACCCTGCGTACCATCGACATGACCATCAACGCCAGCCTCGATCTGCAGGTTACCTTCGATGTCCTTCTCGAACAGATCACCACCAAACTGCATGTTGACGCCGCTGCGATCCTGTTGCTCAATACCTCCACATTGATGCTGGAATATGCCGCCGGGAGCGGCTTCCGTACTCAGGCCATCAAGGAGAGCCGGCTTCGATTGGGCGAGGGGCAGGCGGGTCGCGCCGCCCTCCAGTGCTGTGTGGTGAGCACCCCTGATTCGTCAGAAGGTCCATATGCCTCCGAACGCAATCAACTTTTGACAGCGGAGGCATTCGTTTCCTGCTATGCCGCGCCGATCATCTCTAAAGGCCAGGTCAAAGGCGTCTTGGAAATTTTTCACCGTGCTTCCCTCTCTGCTGATCCAGAGTGGTTGGAGTTCCTCGAAACGATGGCTGGGCAGTTGGCCATCGCTGTGGACAGTGCCGAACTGTTCAACAGCCTGAAACGCACCAACGCTGAGCTCACCCTGGCTTACGACACAACGCTCGAGGGCTGGTCCCGTGCCCTTGATCTGCGCGACGAAGTCACCGAAGGCCACACAGAGCGGGTCACGGAGATAACACTGCAGTTAGCCAGAACCATGGGGATCGGCAAGGCCGAAATGATCAATGTGCGCAGGGGTGCGCTCATGCACGATATCGGGAAAATGGGTATCCCCGACAGTATTTTATTCAAGCCCGGCCCTCTTACAGCCAAGGAATGGAAAATCATGAGGCGCCACCCGATCATTGCCTACGAACTCCTCTTGCCCATTTCCTACCTGCGGCCGGCGCTGGATATCCCTTACTGTCATCATGAGAAATGGAACGGGATGGGTTATCCAAGGGGTTTGAAAGGAAGAGAAATCCCGTTAGCAGCACGTATCTTTGCGGTAGTGGATAGCTGGGACGCGTTGCGTTCCAACCGTCCCTACCGCTCTGCCTGGTCGGAGTCCAAGGCGCTGGAATACATCCGCTCCATGAGCGGCAGGCATTTTGACCCGAAAGTTGTTGAGGCATTTTTAAAAACAGAGACATGGAAGACTTTTCAGATGGTTCAATTGAATATTGGATTGAACGATGACGAGGGGTCCGATGAGCATCAAATATCCAGAGGGGTTTTATCACATCATTTCCCGAAATAATGGACCACCCTCTTCTTTTCAGACAGAGGCCTATTTTGCAAGGTCAATCGGGCACCTTGAATCCGCAGCAGACAGATATGGAGCCCGGATCCACTGTTTCTGTCTGATGCCCAACCACTGTCACATACTTCTGGAGACGGCGAGATCAAATCTTACGACCATCCTCCGTCGGGTCAACATGGGCGATACAAAGTGTCTCACTGCAACATCAGAAAGGGAAGACGAACCGTTTCAGGGCCAATGCCGAGTGATGTTGATTGATAAGGATTCCCGTCTTCTCGAACTCTCTCGATATATCCATCTCAACCCGGTTCGGGTTCATTTAGTGAGCGACCCGTCACAATATCCTTGGAGTAGTTATTTGGCCTATTTAGGAATTGAAAAGAGATGGGATTGGCTCCACACCCGTTTCATTTTGGGTCAACTCGGTTCTAATGAGAAAGAAGCTCAGCGGAGGTATCGGAATTATATCTGGGGAGCGGTAAGGGAAATTGTTGGGGACCCCTTAGAAAAAGCCGTCACCGACACCCAGGCCTTTCGGGGGCGGGTGAATCAGGTGATCGATCCCAATGGCTTAAGAAAGCGGATGTGATGTCAGACCGCATCAAGCACATTTTGCTGCCTCTTCTTGTGTTTGTCGGCGCAGGGTTTGTGTGGCAGTTATTTTCCCTGCTGGGCGGCTGGCGTACAGGCGTCTTCCCTACGCCGCTGCAAGTGGCGGTCAGCATGTGGGGACTGATCGCAAACGGTACTCTGCTCAAACACACCGTCGCCAGCCTGTTTCGCGTCACGGTGGGTTTTTATTTGGCGGTCCTATTGGGCATACCTTTGGGCATGATCCTCGGATGGTGGAAAACGGGTCAATTGGCCTTTAACTCTGTGATTCAATTCCTCCGACCTATTTCGCCTTTGGCTTGGATCCCTCTGACCATGCTTTGGTTCGGAATTGGCGACAAGCCTGCCGTCTTCCTCATCTTTCTCTCAAGTTTCTTCCCCCTGGTGGTTTCCACGGTCGTATCTGTGAATCATGTCAATTCCACCTACCTTCGCGTGGCTGCAAACTTCAATTTGTCAAAGGTTGAGACCTTTACAAAGATCATCTTTCCGGCGATCCTACCGGCCATTCTTCCTGCACTGCGCATCAGTGTTGGCATCGCCTGGGTGGTGGTGGTGGCTGCTGAGATGATCGCCGTTAAATCAGGATTAGGTTATCTCATCCTGGATTCTCGAAACGCCCTGCGGATGGATTTCGTGATGGATGCCATGGCCGTGATCGGACTCATTGGCATCGGTCTGGACCGGATGATCAGTCAGTTGAATAAGATTGAATCCGTTTCTTGGGGGGCTCATTAAGCAGAAGACTATGGGACACGTTTTGATCCAGGCCTTGAGCAAGAGTTATACAGAGAAGAGGCGAAAGTCTCGCAGGGGCAATGGTAATGGGGGTTTCCAAAGAGGCGAGAATCTGCCTGTTCTCGACACGATCGATCTGGAATTCGCCAATGGTGAACTGGTCTGCATTCTCGGCCCTTCAGGCTGCGGGAAATCAACTCTGGTGCGCATCCTGGCGGGATTTGAAAAATGCAGTTCAGGCAGTGTCCTCATTGACGGAAAGGAGGTTTGCGGACCCAGTTCTGACCATGTCTTTGTCTTTCAGCATAGCGGCCTGCTCCCTTGGCTGACGGTCTGGGAAAACGTCAGCCTGGGTGTGCGAAAGATGAAAGAGAAAGAAAGGATGGCGGAGTTAGTCGAGCAGAACATTGATATTGTCGGGCTGACAGGCTTCGAACACCTCTATCCCCATCAGCTCTCCGGTGGCATGCAGCGCCGAGCCGAGTTGGCGAGAGCACTGGTGGTCAATCCGGGCATCCTCTTCATGGATGAGCCTTTTGCCGGCCTGGACTTTCTCACTCGTTTGAATCTGCGGGAAGAAATCATCAACATGCACATCCTCATCCGGAAGACGATCATCTTTATCACTCACGATATTGATGAAGCGTTGATTATGGGAGACCGTCTCG
The DNA here is from genome assembly GCA_041478715.1 of Thermodesulfobiota bacterium. Classification (GTDB taxonomy): domain Bacteria; phylum Caldisericota; class JANLFM01; order JANLFM01; family JANLFM01; genus JAPLHX01. The sequence continues at coordinate 4,303 of JBGOWQ010000093.1, forward strand.
TTGTCTTCAGCGAGCGACCGGCCAAGGTCAAGCTGGGGCTGCCCCTGGATTTTCCCCATCCGCGCGATTTCAGCAAAAATCAGTCTTTGTCGGATCTGCGTAAAGAGATCTACAGCGTCCTGGGGGTACACTATGCCCTGTGATCCCTCTCCCCAAGACAAGTCTTTTCGTTTTTCTGCCCATAAAAGGACATCGCCGTATCTATTTATTCTGGTCCTCGCAACAGGGTGGTTGATCTTCATCTCCTGTTTGCACCTTGGTATGAATTTCGACCACAGACAAAGAGACCTGATCCGCATGGGTTACATGCCGGTGATCGCCAACTTAGCCTGTCCCCTGCTCGACGACGCCACCCGGGACGGGAATGGGATACGTTTCGAGGCTCTAAAGTTTTCCTCCTTTGCCGAAATGGGTGAAGCTTTAAGAAATGGTCACATCGAGGCCGCCTTCATCATCGCACCCCTTTCCATCGTACTGCGGCAGCAAGGCGCGGAGGTTCGCGTCGTTTATATCGGCAATCGTCACGAGAGCACGTTGGTGGTCAGGAAGGATCTTGATGTCAAGGACTTTGGTGGCCTGGCTGGGAAAAAGATTGCTGTACCGATGCGGTATTCAGGGCACAATGTGGCGACTCGCCGGCTCGCCGAGCAATTCCGGATGAACGGGATGCAGCTCAACGTCGTGGAAATGAATCCTGCTGACATGCCGTCGGCCCTTGCCACAGGAGCGCTGGATGCCTATTTCGTAGGCGAACCCTTCGCCGCCCAGACGATCCGTTCCGGAAATTCCAAAGTGCTCTACTATGTTGAGCAGATCTGGCCCGGCTTTATCTGCAATCTCTTATTGGTGAGACAAGATTTTATTACCCAACATTCTGACCGAGTTCAGACGCTGGTTCAGGGCGCGGCACGATCCGGCTACTGGGCCAGTCGACACACCAAGGAGGCTGCGAGCATCGCCGCCCGTTACTGGAACCAACCTGTGGAGTTGGTTGAATTTGCCCTCGAGAAGCCCAAAAACCGGATTGTTTTCGATCGTTTTGTTCCCAAGACGGAAGAGTTGCAGGTTCTTGCAGATCAGATGGTGCGCTTCAAGCTATTGAAGCAAAATAATATCTCCGGTCTCGTCGAGGATCGATTTGCCCTTTCCGCAAACTTGGAAGGAATTTCTGATTTCAAGAGCATATTGAATTCGAAGTAATGCAAAGGGATGGACTTAGCGGTGATGGCCATCCTCTCTCCAAGGCTCAAAAGGAAGGCTTTC
>JBGOWQ010000122.1:0-4672 GCA_041478715.1 Thermodesulfobiota bacterium
AGTCCACACTGCTCCATCGGTCGATATCAGTACCGTTCCCCCATCACCGACGGCGACAAAACGATCGTTTCCATACACGACTTGGCGCAGAAAAGAGGAAGTATCAGACGTCCGCACATCCCAACGGAAGCCATCGTCAGACGTCCAAACCGCTCCCCCGCTTCCCACTGCTGCAAAACGGCCACCACCAAACGCCAGCCCACGCCATAGCGGAGCGGGAACAGTCAAACTCGCTGCCAGGTTTGCGGGCAGGCTGGACAAGGGAATCCCGGCAGGCAACTTGAAGAATGTGGTTGCTTTTCGCGGGGTCCATTCCCTTCCATCGTCAGACGCAAGGATCAATCCGGCGTCGCCTACCTCGACCCACCGCTGTTGCGCATGCACAACCGCATAGAGATCGACGCCTGAGCGAATCACCGTCCACGATTCCTCGTCTTGCTTCCGCAGGATCTGACCCCCGTTGCCGACCACCAGCCACTGATTTTCCGCTCGAACGACTGCATGATTCGTATTGCTGGTTATTGGATCCGCAGACTCCCATTGCTTCCCGTCCGTGGACCGCAGGATGGTGCCATTTGTCCCCACAGCTACCATCTCAAGGTCATCGATGGCGACAGCCTGAAGAGTGTTGCTCGTTCCCGAAGCTCTTTGGGTCCAATGAATTCCATCGGAAGAACCCAGCATCGTTCCGCCCTCACCAACCAGTAAGAAGAGTCCCCTGCCGGGTATTTCATGGTAAGTTGCTTGGCGTAGACCAAGAGTCGTACCGCTATCTATCGCCGTCCAGACGGCTCCGTCGAGTGATGACAGGAGTGTCCCTTCTTCCCCCACCGCCACGAAGCGACCCGCCCCGTAAGTGATGCTCCACAGCTTCTGTGTGATTCCGCTTTCCTGCTCTATCCAGCTATTTCCATCGATTGAAGTAAAAATGGTCCCTCGGTCTCCCACCACGACAAAACGATCTGCCCCAAACGCTATACCATTCAAGCTTCCGGCAGCTCCAAGCTTGTGCTCAGTCCAGGCTTCTCCATCCGATGAAGTCAAACAGAGTCCGGCATCGCCAACGGTAACGTAGACATTCTTGTTATATGACACAGCGCGCAAGGTCTCCGTACGAGAGATGCCTTTTCGCTGCCAGGATTTTCCGTCCCTAGAGATCAGGATAGTGCCCTTACTCCCCACTGCTATCACATTTGCATCCTGCGCAGCTACAGCATACAAATCACCTGGATCTCCCATGGTTTCTGCCGGCTGTGTTTCCTGGAGCAGTGCCGGACCGACGATTACTCGGTTGTTCCCCTCATCCCAAACCACCCGCTGGTCCATGGCCTCTGCAATCAGGCGAAGCGGCACAAAAGCACGACCTTCATGAATGAACGATTCCGGGTCGCTTACTACGGTTTTCCCGTCCACGGTGATGGAAATGTCGCGGTAGGTTACTTCGATCTGTCGGCTGCCTGTACTGGCACCGACGAGGCTTGCCGTCCCCAAAGTGATGGAAAAAAACAACATCAAAACAAGAAGTCTACGCTTCATAGTGATCAGTTTCCTGCGTACTTACCGTTCACGCAAGGACTGGGGAAGCATCGGCAACGATGTGAACTGCCTTTTTGGGTGCAAGAGAATTCCAATCACTGGTTGAAGACTCGCTAAAGCTTCTGTAAATCCGCGGGCAAAACCGGGGAAACCAGCAGTGACAAGAACTCCTGCCACCGTTCTCTGGGACGGTCTGGCGTTCCACCACGTTCCTCCACCCAGGTTTTTACCAATTCCATCCCCAATTTGTAACATATCACATAGGCTCGATAGGTGCGGATAAACTCCACCTCTTTGGCCGCTTCCTTGGGAGAAAGCAATCGTTCCTCCACCAGCCGTCGTTCCGCTTCAGCTTCACCGATACGTCCATCGCACAACGCGCGGGCCGTATCGATCTACACCCAAGCCAAATCGCTCGCTAGTTCTGCCACGCGGTCATAACGTGCCACTTCTTCCGGGTCAAACCCAACCATGGGGCACAATACTTCTTGCTCAAAGGCAATCCGCTCTTCCAGCGTGGGAAAGGCAACCTTTATGCCGAAATTGGCGCTTCCTTCTGCCAACAGAGCATCGGGACCGAAGAGTGGGGTAATGGAAAACTCCACCCAACCGCGGCGCTGATAGAATTCCTGCTCACGCAATTCATGGTAGAGATGGTGGCCGGGATAACCTTCGTGACATGCCAAAGCGATCACTAGATCGAGGTGAGCGGGTAAATCCCGGTTGATCTGGATTAAACTTTTCCCTTGACCCAAATACCAGTTGTAGCCAGACCAGGGCTGGTTGGTAACGTATTCCACCTGGAAACGATCTCCCTCCGGCAGCACAACCCATTCTGCCGTGCGACGTCGGGCTTCATTGATGGCTTGGGCTAGGATCCCATCCAGCTTCTCCGGTGGAATTTGGGTGTGGGAGTGCAATTCTTCCATCCGCTGATAGAGCGGGTCGTGCCCGGGAAGCAGCTCTTCTAGTTTCGCCCGGATGGCAGCCATTTCTGCTGAGTTCTTTTGGGGAGCGATTACATCGTAGAGAGAGGAAGACTCCTGGTCGAAGGCCAGCGCTTCCCCACTGCGAATGTGGGTATAGGCATTTAACGTTTGCAGGTGCAATATCAGACTGTAGCGACGGGCTTCTTCCTCCGGTCGGGCGGCAGCCAGTCCTTCCAGTCGCTCGATCTGTGCCGCCGCTTTCCGGCCAATCTGAGCCCAGGTGAACTCTGCGATTTGGCTCCGCAAGCTAGGTGGGCCATAGTAAGCGTCCACGTAGCCGGGTGAAAGACGCTCCACGGCAAAGCACAGTTGAATATAGGCTTCCGCAATGTCGTTCAATGGATGAGAACCCATATGATTCATATCAATCCTCCTGTTTGCTTCGGTCCGTTTATTCGATTCGTTTTGCACCGAGCCAACGCACGTCGCCCCAGCGACGGAAGCCCAAGCGCTCGGCTAAGCGTTGTGGCGCCATGTTTTCCTGCAAAGTATTCAAGTAGGGAATCCGCCCACGATCCAGTAGATCTTGCACCAACGCTACGGTTATGCTGGCAGCATACCCCTTTTGGCGGGCCTGAGGCAAGGTGAACGCCGGACCCATTGCTTCGTCCCCATGCACAAGACACCAAGAGACCGGTTCCCCTTCTTGAAAAACGGCAAAACTGGGTCCTTCCAGGATCCGCCAACGAATGTACTCTACCGAATTTTCGTCGCCGTGCTCCCAATGCCGGTTCACCAATGCGGCATCTTCGGGTCGAAGCGACCGTACGGAATGCAATGGGGAAGGGATCACCAACTCGCCGGGTTCCAAGTACCAGAGCCAGCAACGAGTCTCCCAACTCAATACCCATTCCTGCGCCAGTCGGTCGCAAATCCAAGGGTTCACTGCACTTACACTGATCTCGTTCATTCCTGCCAGTGCGGGTAACAGCCGCTCCAAGGCTTCGGGATACCGCGCATGGATCTTCACCCAATCGCCGATCACTAACACACCACCCGGATCATCGGAGTCATCTAAGAATATCCGACGGGACTTTTCTCCAGCCAAGTCCAGCTCACCTCGAATCATAACCGTAGGGATACGCTCTTCGTCTAGCAATCTGCGCAAACGAGGATCGGTTCGTTCGATTTCAATCATATTGCTCCCTCGATTCCAGTCTCATGAAGAGCGCTGGTCACTCGAATAGTATAACAATCATTGGTAGCACATCCGAGGGGAATGGATGTGAACTACGGGAAGACGTTCGACAGGTTATGATACACCATCTAGCCGTCAATGCCCGATGGCATTTGACAGGAAAGATAGAACCTGTCATGCTACATCGTTCCTTGAAAGAGGAATAAGTTTAGAGGAAGGGAGAACTGCATTGGCTGAAGGCAAAGTCAAGTGGTTCAACGCCCAGAAGGGTTATGGCTTCATCGAGGTTGATGGTGGGGACGATGTGTTCGTTCACTTTTCCGCAATCCAAGGTGACGGTTACAGATCTCTGGACGAAGGACAACGGGTGAGTTTCGACATCACCAAGGGTCCCAAGGGACCCCAAGCCCAGAACGTGAACCGCATCTAGTTCATTCTGAGAAACGCCGAAAAAAGGACCCTCGATTACTCGAGGGTCTTTTTTTATCTCAAGTTGTTCAAGTTGTTTTGGTTTGCTCCCCTTCCAGATGCTGCAGAATACGTAAGATCATTTCGTTTTGCCTTTCCAGGTGCATTAGAATTGCCTCAATCTCCCGCTCAGCTTTCATATCCGTCTCTAGATCGGCTTGAGCCCTAACCTCGGCATGCGTGCCTTGCAGGTTCTGCCCGATCAGCAACAGGGGCATCAGGAAGATCTGGATCATGTTGGAAATGAACAACCACAGAATGAAACCGGGGTAAGGGTCAAAACGCCAGCCAGAGGGTGCCAGGATATTCCAGGTTAGCCACACAATCGTCCAGCCAAAGATGATCAAGAAGAAGCCCATGGTGCCAATGTGCTGGGTGATCCATACGGCAAATCGTTGCAAGCAAGTGAGCTTTTCGCGATGCTCTTTGTTCACGTCTCGGATGGGTTTGCGCAGCTTTTTAAGTTCCTCCAGCGAGGGTACTTCAGGATACTGACTCACCTGGCATCACTTCCTTTCCATTTCTCTATGGATAGCGCGTA
>JBGOWQ010000154.1:0-4078 GCA_041478715.1 Thermodesulfobiota bacterium
AGAAAGGGCGGCAACAACACCGTCAGACCAATGCCGGAGACACCCAGCAGGAAACTCTCCACCAATAGCAGGGGGTAGTTGGTGGTAAAGCAAAAAGCCAGCGTGCAGACCGCCTGCAACACCGAGGAAACGATCATCGGCCCCTTGCGCGGGTGCCGTTCCAACAGGAGTGCGATCGGGATGGCCAGGAGGCCGGATGAAAAGAAACGGACGGAGGAGACCAGGGCGATCTGGTCCTTGGACAACCCCAGCTCCGCCAGGTACAAGTTCATCAACAGGATCACCACGCCGAAGGCGGTACCCCAGACGAATTGAAAGGCCAGAAACAACTGGCAGTTGAAGGAAAAGCCGCGGATCCGCCGCCAGTAATTGCGGAGGAAGTTCATCGCCTATCCACCCGATTCCAAGCCACGCCGTCGATGGATGATCGCCAGGATGAACGGCAGCGAAGCGACCTCCGTCGCGATCACCAGATAGGCGATCCAGCTCGGATTGAAACCGTAGAGGAATCCCATCAGCGTGTTGCCGGCCAGCAGTGCCAGGCCATAGATTGTGTTGAAGATGCCGAAACCGAAGCCGCGCCGGGAGATATGGGTCAGATCCGCCACCGCGGCGCGCATGATCGTCTCCTGGATGCCCATCACCGCTCCCCACAGCACCACCGCCCCCACGGCCAATCCGTAGGACTGGGAGAACGCCAGGAAGGGGATCGGGATCGTCAACAACGGGGCAACCAGCAGCATCGATAATCCCAACCGGTCGTAGAGCCGACCCACCAGCAAGGCGAAGACTCCGTCCACCCCCATCGCAATCGCGAAGAAGAGGGGAATCTGCACGTCCGGGACCACTGCAGACGCGTTGAAGTGGTAGGAGATCAGCTGAAAGTTGGCGAAGCCAAACACCGCCAAGCCGATGAAGGTCGAGTACAGCCAAAAAATGGAGTTCAGGCGAGGTTTCTTCTCCGACAGGAAAGCCTCCTGCGACTCCAGCAGGCGAGGTCGAGGGAAGTTGATGCGGGCGATGACCAGGCAGAGCAGGGCCAACGCAGCCGGGATTGCCAGTAAGGCATAGCCTTCGCGGTAGCCGAGCTTCAGGTAGATCACCAGCGACATCAGCAGCGGCCCCAATATGGCACCGATCTGGTCCATCGCCTCATGCACGCCAAAGCCCCAACCGCGGCCCACCACGTTGGTGGCATGGGACAGCATGGTGTCGCGCGAGGGCGTGCGGATGGCCTTGCCAAAACGCTCCAACACCACTAGGGCCGCCGCCACCTCCCACCGTCCGGCCAGAGCCAACAGCGGCACCGCCAACAGATTGAGGGCGTAGCCGATGAAGGTCATCAGCCAATATTGGCCGGTGCGGTCTGCGAACCAACCGGAGAGCAAGCGAAGAGAATAACCCACGAAATCCCCCAACCCGGTGGCAAACCCGACGGCAGCCGCGCTGGCTCCCAGGATGGAGAGATAGGGTCCCAGGAAGGAATGGGCACCCTCGTAGGTGATGTCGCCGAAAAGGGACACCAGCCCCAGCAGCAAAATGAAGGCCATGGCCCGCGAGCGCCGTGCTGGCGTCACGCGGTCTGGTTTTTGTTCAGGTGGAACAGGTTCGTTCGTCATTGGCGGTTCGTGCTCTCCCGGCACAAGGAAGCCTCATTATATCACCCAGCAAACGAAACGGGCGCCGAAAGGCGCCCGTTGGGACCAGCGTTTGGAATTCGAAACTAGGGCATCTGCAGCAGCACCCGACTGAGGGTGGCCGCCACCTCGGCCCGGGTGATCTGACCTTCGGGCCGGAAACTGCCGTCGGGATAGCCGCGGACGATCCCGGCCGACGCTGCCTGCTGTACAACGGCGAAGGCCCAATACCCCGGATTCACGTCCGGGAAGTATAAGGGCGACCGGTCATAGGTTTCGCTTTCCATCGGAGTTGGGAGAGTGCGCATGAGCATGGTCACCCATTCCGCCCGTGTCAGTGCTTCCTCCGGAGCGAACTCGCCGGAAGGATAGCCTTCCACCACACCCGCTGCTTTGGCCTGGCCGATCTCTTGAGCCGCCCAGTACTCCGGCGCCACATCGGTGAACGCCGGCTCGCTTGGAAGCGCCCAGGACAACTGCAAAAGGCGCCCGAGCATGGCCGTTCCTTCCGCCCGCCCGCATGAGCGGTCCGGGTACACCGCGCCGTCCGGATAGGCTCGCAACACGAAGCGGGAGGCCATCGCTTCCAGGTAGAGCGCCGACCAGTGCGATGTATAGGTCACCACCCGCCGAAACGGCTCGTCGGAGGGTGCCTGGCGAATCACCAGGTCTGCGGTCATCTGTTCGGGAAACATGGTGGCGCTCAGGCGGGTGAGGTAGGGGAGAGAAGCCAAATGCATTCGCCAGAAGGAGTCCAACAAAGGAGTGCCTCCGTCGGTGGTGTCCAAGGTATTGGCCCAATCCAGGCCAAAGCCGTCCACCGTCGCCTTGTGCTCCCCCGCCAGGTAAAGGGTGATTTGGCTGGGCGAGCCATTCAAGGCACTGATCCGCAAAGGATAGACCCATTCCGGCGAGGAAAAGCGCAACAGCACCGGTTGCACCAGACCCTCCACCGGACCTACCCCTTCCATCAGCAGGGGCCTCGCGTTCACGCGCATGGCCAGGAACACCCAACTCTTTTGCAGGTAACTATCAAAAAGGGTGGCCGCCCCCGGCGGCACCGTATAGCCGTGATCGGTCAGCCAGAACTCCAGCTCCCACCCCTTGCGGGCGGTCAGGACCGTCGTTTCCAGCAAGCCGACCTGTTTCTGCTGCAATACGCTGACGCCCGTGCCGGCCTCCGCCGGCGCGCCCAATTGAACCCCCTTCTCTTCCAGGCCGCTGTCGCGGGACAACCAGATCTCGTCGCGCAGTTCCAGTCGGGCGGTCAGGGCTTCCAGGTCGGAGAACACGCCAAAGGGACCCTCCTCCACCTGGGGCTCGGCAGGCAATGGCACCAGCCAGGCGAAATCCGGATCTTGCCCGGCAAACGACACTTGCAGCAGCATCGTCTCTTGCCCGTCTTGCCAGGATAGCAGGGCCATCTGATCGGGCTCTTCCATCGGATATTGGGGCGGGAAGAAGCCTCCATCCGCCCAGACCGCTGTCGGCGCCAGCAGAAGCGCCAGTGCGATCAACACACCAATCCATTTGTTCATGCATCACACCCCCTTACGAATCCAATGCTTTTACAAATTGGACGACTGGGGAGGCAGAAAGTTCCTGGGAAAAGAAGTGGCGCGCCCAACAGGAGTCGAACCCGCAACCTACAGATCCGTAGTCTGTCGCTCTATCCAATTGAGCTATGGGCGCGTCAGCAAGTGGGATTATAACTGGATGTCTGCCATTTCACAACCTTCTTTGTCCACACGGTCAGGGTCCAGCGTGGGACATCGAGTCGCAATTGAGCATGGAAATTTGTGTACTATCTCCAACAGTGCTACTTTGTTTATGTCATTCCTTTCCTCGCATCGAGATGGGAACGAATGATAGGGGCATCGGAGAAATGCCGGTGCCCCGTCCGTTTGATAGAACAGGTATCACCTCTTTTTCCTTGCGGAATGGACTTTGCGACTAACAGACTCCAATTTATAGGAGCGTTTCTCAGAACGTATGCGCGTTGGCTGCATGCGGTGTTTGGTCGCTCTTGACCGATGCGCATGCTAGCGCAAGCTGTGAAACTGGCTCCAGTTACACGAACGGCAAAGACGTAGCCGGGTCAAAACCTTCTTGCTGCAGCAATGTATCAAGGTTGTCCAGTAACGCGTTGACCTGCTGCACCAATCTGCCGTCCGGCAGGCACGCCGCCTGCAGGACGGCTTCAATCTGGTCCGCCATCGCAATGGGCAGGTGGGCACAATGCGCTTGCGCCCACTCCATCAACCGTTTCTCTCCCGGATGCAACACCCGATTGAGGGCAAACACCACATCGAAATAACTGGCTAGCAGCGCCGCCACTCGATGGTTTAGGCTGATCAAATCCCCCCGTGGGCCGGCCTTCTCAATTTGATGGGTATAGCTTGGAATAACGTGGCGCAAGACCGCGTGGTTCTTGGCGATTA
>JBGOWQ010000226.1:0-3009 GCA_041478715.1 Thermodesulfobiota bacterium
CAGCACCACCGCGGTGGTCCCGCAAGAACAAAGGGGTGTGCCTACGGCGGCCAGAGTGGCGATGGCGACACCCGCCTTGCGGTATTTCAACAGAAAAGCGGAAACCCGGCCCGAATCCAGTGTTCGTTTCAATGTAACTGCGATCAGGATGCTTGCCAGTAGATATGGCCAGTTGCCAACGATCGTTTGCCAGACCTGAACAAGTGTCTTCGCGAAAAGATCGAACAATACTTCCATGGTCTCGCCTCCGTGAATCAGTTTTGTATAGAAAGACGGAGGCCAAGCCAGATGGACGCAAACTGCTGAGGAATGTTCGGTTTATTGCGCTTTGGGTTCGCTGCCGCAGCAGCAGCAACGCTCGTAGTAATCCAGGATGGTCCCGTAGCGATCCAGCTCAAAATGACAGCATCGGAATAGCCGCTCCCGCAGCATCTGTCTTCCACGCTGCACGCGGGATTTCGCTCCGGAGATTGACAATCCTAGTTGTTGGGCCATCTCCGCCTGGTTGATCCCCTCGAACGCCGTCAGGATCAGGGCCTGTCGATAGGGTTCCGGCAAGGTGTCCACCATCTCCCGCAGCGAGGAGGCGATAGAGGCGTTCAGATCTTGTCCGGCGAAATCCGCCTCCATCGCCGACGCTATGGACATTGGTGGCCCAGACTTGGACGAACGGTAGTAGTCGATCAAGATGTTTCGGGTAATTTGGTACAGCCAGGGCTCCAACTTCTCCGGATTGCGAAGGCAGCCCAGATTGGCATGGACCCGGATGAACACTTCCTGGAGTAGATCCTGCGCGGTGTCCAGGTCCTTGACTCGGGACCGCAGGAAGGCGATTAACTTACGATGGAAACCGTCCCAAACCTGTTCCAATGGCAGAGTGGGTTTCCCGCAGGATGATTCGGTTATTGCGCTTTGCCTTGCCGGTTGGCTCATCAGAACCAAGTATACAAGACAGAAACCAATCTTTTCCCCTGTCGAAAATGGGCGTCGCTTGAAACTGATCTTATGACCATCAGGAATCGAACAGTAGATGCCAAAAGACCGGTGCGAAACGCGGATTACGGAACGAGGCAGAAATGGTTCATACTATATGGGACCGGAGACAACCCACAGGAGGAGAGAATTTGGCCCTAATTCTAGAGCAGGTTCAAGATTGTATCGGCACGTTGACATTGAACAACGATGCCAAACGGAATTCCCTCAACGAAGCGCTGATGGACGAATTGGTCTACGCCTTGGCTCGGATGAAGGGACAGAGCGCCCGCGCGGTGATCCTGCGGGCCAATCCGGGAGCTAAAGTTTGGTCTGCCGGGCACGACATCCATGAATTGCCGAAGCCTGGGCATGACCCTTTGGCTTACGACGACCCATTGGAAAAAACGATCCGGGCCATCCAGCACTTTCCGGCTCCGATCATTGCCATGATCGAGGGCGGGGTCTGGGGCGGAGCCTGCGAACTGACCCTGTCCTGCGATATCCGGATTGGAACCCCCACGGCAAGCTTCTGTATCACTCCGGCCAAGATCGGCGTCCCCTATAACTTGAACGGAATCATGAACCTGGTCAACGCCCTTGGGGCAGCCACTACCCGGGAAATGATTTTCACCGCGCAACCGTTGCCCGCAGAGCGGGCTTACCAGCTCGGCGCCCTCCACCACCTAGTGGCAGTAGAGGAACTTGAAGCCTATACAATCGATTTGGCGCGGAAAATTTGTCTGAACTCCCCCTTGAGCATCGCCGTGATCAAGGAACAGTTGCGCATCTTGGGTGGCGCTCATACGCTGAGCCCGGATTCCTTCGAGCGGATTCAGGCTCTGCGGCGGGTGGTCTACCAGAGCGGCGACTACCAGGAAGGGATCGACGCTTTCCTACAAAAGCGCAAACCCTCCTTTCAGGGCAACTGATCTAAGGAAAGGACACAGCCGATGCAGATCGAACAAAAACCGTACAAAAATCGTTGGATCATCCTCGGGGTACAAGGCGCGGTTGATTCCATCACCGCTGCTCCGCTGGAACTCGCTTGCCAGGAAGTCTTGCGTTGCAAGCTGAACCTGGCGATTGACCTGTCTGGAGTCTCTTTCTTGAGTAGCGCCGGATTGCGCGTCTTACTGAATGTCGTCAAAGGATTGGGATTGACCGGATCTCGTTTTGCCTTACTGCAACCGCCCGCGCTGGTGCAAGAAGTGCTGGACCTCTCCGGTTTTGCCATGCTGTTCCCGGTGGTACAAACCGTCGACCAATTGCTGTAAGGTTTGCCGTGAAAGGGAAACTGTAGTGGTAGGACCGGACCAACGCCGCTTGTATGGGGATCTGGCTTGGTTATGGCCGATCATTTCTCCTCCCGTGAACTATGAGAAGGAAGCGGAGGATTATGCTGAAAGAATCCGCCAATTCTCCCGGATCCCCGTTTCGACGCTCTTGCATTTGGGATCCGGCGGCGGACATCTCGACCACCGCCTGCAACAGCACTTCACCGTTACCGGCGTCGACTGTAGTCCAAGCATGTTGAGTCTGGCTCGTGCATTGAACCCGACCGTCCGTTATCTGCCGGGAGACATGCGCAATGTGCGGCTTGCAGAATCGTTTGATGCCGCACTGATTGCCGATTCCATCGATTACATGCTGGACGAAAGCGAATTGCTACAAGCCTTTGCCACCGCATTTACCCATCTGCGCCCGGGCGGGGTCTTCCTGACCTATGCTGAAATTACGTGCGAGTTATTCCAGCAAAACAGGACCACCCACTCCGTACACCGTCAGGGTAACTTGGAAGTGGTGATGGTGGAAAACTCGTACGATCCCGATCCCAACGACACCTGTTTCGATTCCACCTTCGTCTATCTGGTTCGTCGGGACGGGGGCCTGGAAATCCTGCACGACCGCCACCAGGTGGGATTGTTCCCGCGACAGACCTGGGGAAAGTTGTTACGGCTCGCTGGTTTTGATCTTGCCTGGGAAGAGCTGCACAACGAAATTCTGTATTTGGCTGGCGTAAGACCGATCTAAGCG
>JBGOWQ010000028.1:0-9579 GCA_041478715.1 Thermodesulfobiota bacterium
CCGAGGGATTTGACGCGCTACTCGTCCTCTTCTTGCAGGGTCAGAAGATCCAGTGCTTCCTGGTAGAGGGAGGCAGGCACCAGCAATTCCACCGCAGCCAAAGGGCCGACCGTGAACCCGTACACCACGCCGACCGTCTCTCCTTTTTCCATCACCGGAATGCCGGAGCTTTCCAACCGACTTTTGATGAAACCGGCTTCCGCTGCGTTCTCAGCACGATAGACCAGCAACCATTCCTCGGCCATGTCCGCGCTCCTTTCCCTTCCTGCGGAGATTCCAAGGATCACCGGGGTACCCCGGTGATCCTTGGAATGAAAAGAGTACTGACGGAGGTGACTATTCTCCCAGCTTCTTGCCGCAGCTCTGGCAGAAGGTGTCTGCCTCCTTCAACGGTGTACCACAGTTGGCGCAGGTCGCAGCGGCCGCGGCAGGTGGGGAGGACGGCACGGCAGAGGAAACTGCCGCTGGTGGAGCGGTGGACACCGGCGCCATCGCAGCAGGAGGGGGGATATAGACCGGCGGTACGTAGGTCGGCGGAATATAGGGCGGAACAGTAGGACGTCCACGGAAGGTGTTTTCCTCGATCGCGGTCAGCAATCGTAGGACTCCGGCCAGGGCGAGGATCGACACCCAACCGATGATGCCGCCAAGCAGAATGCCGAAGAAGCCACCCCAACGGACTCCGGTCCAGGGAATGGTCATCATGTAGGCTTGGCCCTGCCATTCGAATTGGACATTCTGAATCCATTCCTGGGGAACGGCCACCAGTAGAATGGCGGCTACAATCGCCAGAACCAAAACAATCCAGGCAAAAACCTGCAACAAACCGGAAACGAATCGATAGAGCGGATACCTCATACGGATACCTCCTTTCGTTCCTCCGATTGTACCAAATCTCAGCCAAGGATTATGAAACCACTCCTTCGGGAATGGATCAGGTGGAATACTCTTGCGTTGGCTTGCTATAATCCGAAACAGATCGATGGAACAGGTAATTGAGGGAAAGCGCTACAATACGGACACAGCGACCCTGGTCGCGCACGATCGGATCAGTTGGGAAGGGAAAACCGATCGCAGGGTGACCGGGGCTTTCATCTACCGTGGTCCAGCTCTGGAGCGGCGCGGCAAGAAACGGTACCTCTACCGGTCGTTTAAGGGTAGTTTTTTCATCCACCACACCTCGCGCTGGCCCACCGAGAAAGACCGGTTGGAGCCGCTTACGCGGGATCAAGCGCAGAATTTGTATGGCTATCTCCCGGTGCAGTTGCTAAACTGGGAGGAGACCTTCGGCGAAACCTTCGAGGAAGCCTGATTCCAAGTTCTTTTTCTCACAAGCGCGCGAATCTGAATTCCCGTCGCTAACCAGGGTCCACCCTATCGCAAGCATCGGTCCCTGTCTGTATTAGGTCAGCCATCCGGCAGAGTCGCGAGTCCTCCCCATCGGTACCGTAGCGGAACCATAGCGGACCAGCGGTCAGCAGCGATCGTCCGGGCTGATTTTGTTTGGTTCTCTCCGCGCAAGTCCGGTCTGAGCACCGGATTCAGCAGACGGGAACGCAGACAGCCAAACCGCCTTCCGAGGTTTCCTTGTATTTGGTAGACATGTCCCGGCCCGTTTCCAGCATCGCCTCCACCACCTGATCGAAGCGAACCTTCGTCTCCCGGGGGTTGTCGGCGGTGGCCAGAATATAGGCGGTATAGGCATGCACCGCTCCCACGGCGTTGCGTTCGATACAAGGGATTTGCACGAAGCCCCCCACCGGATCGCAGGTGAGACCCAAGTGGTGCTCCAATGCAATGGTGGCAGCGTTTGCCACCCTCCTCGTCTCGTGCTTGTGAAGATAGGAAAGCAACGCAGCCGCCATCGCCGAGGCGACTCCGATCTCTCCCTGGCAACCGACTTCTGCTCCGGAGATACTGGCATTGTGCTTGATCAAGAAGCCGACCGCGGCGGCAGCCAGCATCCCTTCTCTCAATTCTGCCTGCGGGATCTTGTCGTGATGCTTCAGCAGGTAGAGCACCCCGGGGATTACCCCAGCTGAGCCCAGCGTGGGGGCCGTGACCACTTTATGATGCGAGGCGTTTTCCTCCGCTGCAGCAATAGCGTAGGCGCTGACCAGCATCAGGAAGCGGTCGGAGATGTGTTCGGGGTGATGCTGCTGCCTCCAGAGCGCGTTCGCCTTCCGGGGAAGCCCAATCGAGCCCGGCAGGATTCCTTCTGCCTGGAGACCCCGTTCCACCGATTCCAGCATGGCGAAGATGATGTCATCCAGTCCTTTGTCGATCCGGCTCCTCCCCCACCCCTGGATGGCCTCCTCGTTGCGCAGGATCAGCTCACCCAGGCTGATTTTCTCCCTGACAATTGAGTCGATCAGTTCGGACATGGTGGTGTACGGATAGGCGGGCGGAGAAGAAGGCGGCTCGCTCTCCCCTTTGCAGAGAACGAACCCTCCCCCGATGGAGTAGTACTCTTTCTCCAGCATCACTTCCTGTCCGGCATTTAAGCGAAATATGAGGGTGTTTTGGAAAGGATAGGAATGCTGCACCCGGTCAAAGTGGACGTTCTCCTGGGTAAAGGGGATGGAAAGATCCCGGATCCGAAGCTCGTAGGAATCATCCGGTCGGGCAAACAGGGCGACAAAGGCGTCCGAATCGCAGGTTTCCGGTTTCCAACCCAACAGTCCCGCCAGCACCGCCCGGTCGGTCCCGTGACCCTTTCCGGTGGCACTGAGAGACCCGAAGAGAGAAACCTCGATCCGGTCACAGTGCCGGACCTGCTCCTCGGAAAGGTTCTCTGCCGCCTGCAGGAACCGGTAGGCGGCCTTCATTGGGCCGATGGTATGTGAGCTGGATGGACCGGGGCCGATCTTGAACAAGTCAAAGATCGAGGTGTTGATTCCATTCATCCGCGTGCGCTCCTCTCCTTTCGCGGTTCTTACATCAGGTTGATGATCAGGCTGCCCATGATCGTCAGGAAGACATTGCCGAAAGCGAAGGGGGCCGCGAATCCTAAGGTAGGCAAGGAACTGCCGGCGTCTTCCTCCACGGCGGTCAGGGCCGGGGGAATCACCCGGGCGCCCGTGAGAGCACCCAGGAGAAGGATCGGGTTCATTCTGAGAGCGTACTTGCCGAAGATCACACCCGCGATTAGAGGCACCAACGCCAGGATCACTCCGGCCAGGAAGATGATTCCTCCGTTGGTCTGCAACGCCTGGACGGCCTGTTTCCCCGCGGCCAGGCCGATGCAGGCAATAAAGAGATTCAGGCCAAGGTCGGTCAGAATCCACTGCCCGGCGTCCGGAATTTGGCCAAACGTGGGGTGCACGGAGCGCAACCAACCGAAGAACAACCCGGCAACGAGCACTCCTCCGCCCACGCCCAAGGTCAGGGGCAGCCGGCCGGCGGAGATCACAATCATCCCCAACAGGGTGCCCAGAGCGCACCCGGCGCCGACCATCACTAGATCGGTGCTGGCGGATGGTCGCTGGGGGTAACCCAGGATCTTCGCCACCCGTTCCACATCGTCTTTGACGCCGAGGACATGCACCACATCGCATTTATTGATCACGGTATCAGGCGTGATGGGCAATTCCCTCCCTCCGCGAGTAATCCGGCGTAGGAACAGCCCATGTCCCACTGGGCTCGTGGCCCAATCAGCGAGGGTTTTTCCTGTGAACGCACGGTTTAGCACGCAGATTTTCAGCGATTCGCCGACGACTTCGGCCACTTCGCTGATATCCACCTCCGGTCCGATCAGAGCGGGGGCATTCAGCAGGCTTTTGTCCATGCCGGAGATCACCAACGAGTCGCCAATCTCTACCACCGTGTCCGCGGTGGGTTCGATGGTGTCTGATCCCCGTTTGATCTTATCCACCTCCACCCGGGCAGAAAAGAGCGTTTCAATCTGATCCACTCGTTTTCCACTGAGTTGGGGGTTCGTTAGCTGGAAGGCGCGCAGGGCAACGGCCGCGGACCAGGAGAACAACGCCGGGTTCTGGGACAATTCCGAGATCCCCCCCATCTGCTCTCCCAACTTCCTGGCTTCTTGTTTCAGGTTGATGCGCAGGATGCCCGGTAAAAGCTTGAAAAAGAGGATCACGCCGATGGTGCCAAAAATGTAGGTGATGGCGTAGGCGACGGCGATGTTGCCGTCCAGGGCCGCTTTGGCCGCGTCGGAAAGGGGAAGATGTGCCACCGCTCCCTGAGCCGTCCCGATCACGGCGGACTGGGTCATCGAACCGGCGAACAGCCCGGCGGTGGTTCCGGCATCGAACTGAAAGGCCTTGCCTAGGAGAATCGCCGTCCCCAAACCCACCAGGGCGACCAAGAGGGAGATCCAAAGGTAGCGCAATCCTTCTTTCCGCAGGGAGCCGAAGAACTGCGGCCCCACCTGGTAACCGATACAGAAAGCGAAAAGGGCGAAGCTGAGATCCTTCAGGATGGCCGGAACGGCAATTCCGATCTGACCGAGAAACATCGCCCCCAGCAAGACGGAGGCGGTCGTCCCCAGGCCGAAACCCTTGATCTTGATTTTCCCCACGGAATAGCCGATGGCCAGTGCCAGGAAAATCAGCAATTCCGGTGAGGATTGCACGATTTTGTTGATTTCTCCCATTCCGGTTCCTTTCCGCCCGAATTACCTCCTTCTGTTCGGGCAATGCTCCGATCGCTATGATGATAGAGCATCACCCGATTGCAGAAAACCTTTTCCGGCGGAAGGAGGAGCAGAAGATGGATTTGCTGAAGGAGATTCTCCAAAATGAGGTGTTTCCGGCGATGGGCTGCACGGAGCCGATCTCCTGCGCCTACGCCTGCGCTGTCGCCGCAGAACAGTTGGAAGCGCCCCTGGAACGGATGGAACTGGTAGTGGATGCCGGGACCTTCAAGAACGGGGCGGCCGTGACCATCCCCAACAGCGGGGGGCAAAAGGGAAACCTGATTGCTGCCGCGCTGGGTGCGGTGATTGCCAAGTCAGCCCTGCGCCTAGAGATTCTAGCGGAAGTGACGCCAGCCGTGCTGGCAAAAGCCCAAGAGTTGATCGACCAGGGGATCCTCTCCTACCGCTGTCAGGAGAGCGGGGAAGGCTTCTCGCTGGAGGTCCGGGCGGAAGGCGGAGATTGTAGCGTTCACTGCGTGGTCTCGGAAGGCCACACCACGATCACTTGCCTGGAGAAAAACGGCATCTCGGTCCTTGCCGCCCACCCCCATGCCGGCACCAAAACCAAGAGCTACCATCAGAAGCTGAAAACGATGAAGGTCGCCGACGTACTGAAGGAAGTGATCAAGTTGGACGAGGCTACTCGCGCCTATCTGCAACGGGGGATCGAGATGAACCTGGCCATCTCGCAGAAAGGGATTGCCCTCCAACGGACAGCGTATCAATTACAGCGGATGCAGCAAAAGGGAATCATGCAGGAGGACCTCTTCTACCGGGTCAAGCTGGCAGTCGCCTCCGCCGTGGACGCCCGCATGGGGGGACTGGCAGAGCCGGTGATGACCTCGGGTGGCTCCGGCAACCAGGGTATCCTGACGGTGTTGGTCCCCTATCTTGTGGGAATGGACCAGAAAATCGAGTTGGCCACGATCGAGGAAAGCATTGCTATCAGCCATGCCATCAACTCTTACATCAAATGCTTCATCGGTGAGCTGTCGGTCCTCTGCGGCTGCGCCATCGCGGCCAGCATCGCCGCCGCCATCGCCCTGGTCTACCAACAGGCCGGGATTGATATGGAAAAAATCACCTTGGCCATCGACAACGTGATCGGCGATCTGTGCGGCATCATCTGTGACGGGGCCAAACCGGGCTGCTCCTTCAAGATCGTCAGCGGGGCGGACACCGTGATGCGGTCGGCGTTCATGGCGCTTTCCGGCTATGGTTTGTCGGCGGAAGAAGGGGTGTTGGGCCGATCGGCGGAAGAGTCGATCCTGAATCTGAGCAAGATCTCCCTCCAGGGGATGGGGCTGGTGGATCCGACCGTAGTTGGGATCCTCGAGGGCAAGGCTCCTGCGCGGGGGAGGGCCTGAGCTGGGAACGGCGACTACGCTTTTCGTTGGCCCCTGGCCGCAGCATTGAAGTCTGGGTGCGGGTTTGGATTGGGTGACATTTTCGCTGATGCAACGGAGCCCGGTTGGGGCACCATATTCGGCCTTGGCGATCGCAGCCACCGCAAGGGGAACGAATCGGAGTATAATATGGGTTCAAGATTGCACGGGAGGAAATGATGAAGCGGAAAACCATGATAGGAATCTTGCTGCTGGCGATGATCCTTACAAGCTGCACCGGACCAGGAGGATATGCCCCATCACCCGTGCCAAGCCTGCCACCGGCAAAAAAGGACATCACTCAGGACGACCTTCTATTGGTGGATCAGCTGATCCTGGCCGGAAAATATGAACAAGCCATCCTCGCCGTGCAGACTTTGCTGCAGATCGTTCCCACCAGTCCGGAATTGCAGGCGAAACTGAAAAAAGCCACAGGGGAGTGGCGATTCTCGGAAGCGCAAGCGCTGCAGGCCGCTGGAAATCTCCCCGCAGCCATCAGCAAGCTCAAAGACGCCCAGCAACTCCTGCCGGGTGACAAACGGATCCTGTTCGGTCTGGATGAAAGCTATTTGAGTCTGGGCAAACAGCAGCTGGATCTGATGGATCCCGTCAACGCCAAAGCTTCTCTACAGCAAGTAACCTATGATCCGGCGCTGAAGGCGCAAGCGGAAGGTCTGCTGAAAACGGATGTACCGGCCGTGGAATTCGCCAACCTGGGATCTGATGCGCTGCAAAAAGGAAACTTGGAACTGGCTCTAAGCTATTTTGGTCAGGCATTGGCGTTGAAACCGGAGATGGAAAACGCCAAAGCC
This sequence comes from Thermodesulfobiota bacterium, assembly GCA_041478715.1. Classification (GTDB taxonomy): domain Bacteria; phylum Caldisericota; class JANLFM01; order JANLFM01; family JANLFM01; genus JAPLHX01. The sequence goes on from JBGOWQ010000028.1 coordinate 6,855, forward strand.
GGCAAAGCGACCACCGAGCAACTGATCGCGGAGCGCCCCACACCTACCCCAACGCCCAGCGTTGGGCCTACGGTCGGCCCAACGACCGGACCCACCATTTCCCCCACCGGAGGACCCCTGGTTCCCACCCAAACCCCATCCACCGAACTTGCCACCTTCCCCGTCTTCAAACCCGAAGCCGACGATGCCTACGTCGTCAACGAATGGGGTGTGCCGAACTGGCGAGCCCCGACTGCGGCCAACCTCGATAAGGGGGAAACCTGGATCCCTCCCATGAGCTGGTTGGCCCAATGGGTACCGACTTGGCAAGACGCTCATCTGATCTGGGCAGTGATTCAAGCCGCACTGGGCACTACCATTATTCCCACCAATCCCGTGCCCTAACCCGTACCCAAGTCAGCTTCCACACCGAAAACGGACCGCCCTATTCCCAGCGAGTTGCTAGTTCCGCCCCAGCTCGTCCGCTTCCAGCATGGAAGGTAGCTTGCCTTTCACCGCCACCACTGCGATCGCCAGCAGGATTCCTAGCCCAAGGAAGGCCAGCCCGATCTGCAGGATTTCCCCGCCCATCAGCGAATCAAAGCCGATGTAGGATCCTTCCGCGGGGAATAATTCGTAGCGGTAGGAGGTGAACCCGCGCACCAGTAACACGCCCAACTGCACTAAGTAACCGACGATCACCACCCAGCCGAGCAAGCGGGCCAGCCAAATGGTGGCCTGGGCAAAACAAAGCAAAATGATGGGCAGCAGCAGATCCTGCTCGAAAGGGTACGGCAGTCCAAACAGTGGCAGGCAACTTGCCAGCAACAACAACGACAGCGCCAAACGGCTCCATAGCGGGTTGCGGCCGTGGCGGCGGCCGGTGTCGGGCGTCTGGAACTTGCGAGCGGAAAGGAACTGTTGCACCGCTGCGAAATTGTCCGCCGTGCAGTATATCACCATCACCTTGCGCCACCGATTGCGCAGCGAGATCGTGCGCGAGCGGGATCGGAGCGCGATCCGATTCACGCTGGACCAGGCTACGGCCTGCGTTTCCTGCGACTGAGCCAATAGGCCCTTGCTCCCGCCCAAACGGTTGGCGATCAGGGCTCGCCGATCCAGCGTCTCCATCAGCGCTCCTTCCTCCGTCAGCGTAAAGCGCAGGTGAAAGCGGTTACCAAACAGCAGCAGCATGATCAGCAGACCCAGGATAAAAATCCCGCCCAGGATCCCGCCGAAGATCGGCAGCAGGGGAAGCAGCGTCTCCCATTCCCCTTGGGTGCCAAAGGCAACGGCCAACAAACCGAACATCAGCAGGAACGACAGCAAGAGGACCTTTGTCCAGTCCAGCAACAGCAGGCCATTGGTGACCAGAGGAATCCGGATCTCCCAGGAAAGAACGGATGGATCGCTTTCGTCTTTCATCGTCCCTCATTGTGCTCGATTTACGGGACAGCGTAAACCGCGGCGTTCGCAGTTCCGGTCCCCTGCACATCTTATTTTAACGATAGTATTTTTATTCTGTATATTCTTATTTATCAGTAGCTATTGACTTATTACGCAATTTCGCGTTATCCTCGGGCCGAGGAGAAACCGAAATGGACTTCACGCACTTGCACGTCCACTCCGACGGAAGCCTGCTGGACTCGGCCTGCACGCCAGAGTCCCTGCTGGCTCAAGCCCGGGCGCTGAAAATGACAACCTTGGCGCTCACCGACAGCAACACCCTCTACCGGGCGGTGGAGTTTTTCCGCCTGGCGCCCTCCTTCGGCATTCGCCCGATCCTGGGAACAGAGCTGTCCGCCTACGTCGATGAACCGGACCTCTTCCCGGCTGGTGTGCTGCTGCTGGTGGAGAATGAAACCGGTTACGCCAACCTGCTTCGATTGATCAACGCCGCCCACCTGGACCGCTCACCCCTGCGCCTGCCGCAGGTCTCGCTCGGCCAAATTCTATCCTCTGCCGCGGGATTGCACCTGCTGGTGGGAAACCGGGACAGCATCCTGGCGCCGTACCTGTTGGCGGAACAATGGCCGGAAGCGCGCGCATTGATGACGTCCTTGCGGGAATCGTTCGGTGACCGCCTGCACTTGGAACTGACCGGCTGCGGTGATCCGGGGGAAACCAGCTTGAGCCGCAACGTCCTGCTGCTGGCGGAGGCGCTCGAGATCCCGCTGGTCGCGGGGGGTGACGTGCATTACCTGAAACCGGAGGACCGGCCGCTGCACGAGCTCTTGTCCTCGGTGCGCACTCTCACCCGCCTGGGACAGCCGCATCGGGCCAAGAAATCCTGCCCTCGCCGGCACTTGCGTTCGCCGCAGGAGATGGCCCAAGACTTCGCCTGGAAGCCCGAGTTATTGCACAACGCCTGTGCCCTGGCCGATCGCCTGCGCTTCTCCTTTCCGCCTTTCTCGCTGCGCTTGCCGCACTCCGGTCGCACGACCGCGGAAGAGAACGCCTTGTTGCGCCGCGTCTGCGCCGAGCGCTTCCCCTCCCGTTACTCGGCAAGCGACGCCGGCGCCAGGGAACGGCTGGAGGTCGAACTGGGTTGGATCGAGCGGCTCGGCTACGCCGGCTACTTTTTGCTGGTCTTCGACCTGGTGGAGGAAGCCAAACGCCGCGGCATCGCCGTGTTCGGCCGCGGTTCGGCCGCCTCCTCTTTAGTGTCCTACCTGCTGGGGATCACCATGGTGGAACCGTTGCGGGAAGGGCTGCTGTTCGAGCGGTTCCTCAATCCGGCTCGCAC
>JBGOWQ010000072.1:0-6209 GCA_041478715.1 Thermodesulfobiota bacterium
AGAGGGGTTGCGAGCGGCCGTGGCGCAAATTCGGAAGACTGGGTTGGAAGGATTGATCCTCATCGGAGGAGACGGTACTTTCCACGGGGCCATCGCTTTAGAAGAGCGGGGGATTCCCACGATCGGTGTTCCCGGCTCGATCGACGATGACTTGTGGGGCACCGACCATACCATCGGCTTCGACACGGCTGTCAATACCGCTCTCGATGCCATCGACAAGATCCGCGACACGGCCACCTCGCATGAGCGTTCCTTCATCGTGGAGGTGATGGGCCGCACGGCCGGGTACATTGCCCTGATGGCCGGTCTTGCCGGTGGAGCAGAGTACATCCTGATTCCGGAGTTACCCTACGACCTGGCCGAGTTAGCCGCGGCCAACCAGCGGGCGCACTCCAGACAGAAGCGGCATTTTATTATCGTGTTGGCCGAAGGTGTGGCGGACGCCTACGGGCTGGCGCAGGAAATCGCCCGACGCACAGGGGTGGAGGTCAAAGTGACCGTGCTGGGCTATATCCAACGGGGTGGAAACCCCAGCGCCTTTGACCGTTATATGGCCTCCCGCCTGGGCGCATCCGCTGTGGAACAATTGTTGGACGGGCAACGCGGACAGATGGTCGGCCTGGTGCAGGATCGTGTGGCTATCACCCAATACCAGGAAGCGGTCAGCCGGCGGAGACCGATTGATCAGGACCTCTACCGACTAAGCCGGACCTTGGGCCTTTGATGAAATCTTTTTGGACTCTTCGTCTACAACTGGTCCTGTTGATCGCCATCCTTTTGGGGGTGATGGTCTTCGGGACGGGACTCTTTCTCTCTTTGCAGGCTGAAGCGGCCTTGATTCGGGAAAAGACGGAGAAAATCACCGGGATTACGCAACAGATGGCGCTTTATTACGACAAAGCCATCACTAAATTGAACACGAACCCGACCTATCAAAGCGCGGCGGCCAAGGAAAGGCGCCAAATGCTGGAACAGGAACTGGCACAGTTTACTTCTCTGTTGACCCAGACTTATCCCAACATTTTCTATGGCTATTTTTTACTCGAATTTGGCGCTCCCATTGCCTACCGACCGCAACCGGGCTTGGATGAGCCTACTTCGTTAAAGATATCCACTCCAATTCAAGCAAACGGACAAGAAATTGGATGGGCATTCGCCTACGAGGACAAGGCGGTGGTCGCGGCGCAACTCAACCAATTGCGTCTGATCTCCTGGGGAATCATGGGAGTTGCCTTGTTGATCGGTGTGGCGGGCGCATACCTGATCGGCACGAACCTTTCTCGCGGCTCAACCCGCATCAAGCAAGGATTGATCGGTATGGAAGGGGATTTGGCCGTTCGCATCCCCCGGATGACCGGGGAGATGGGTCAGATTGGTGACGCGATCAACCGGCTGGCAGCAGCCTACGAAGAAGCGCGTGATTATACCCGCTATGTATTGGAGACCATTTCCACCGGGATCGTCTCTTTGGACGAACAAGGAACGATCAATGTCTTTAACCCGGCTGCAGAGAAATTGCTGGGTCTAAAAGCAGTGGATTGCCTGGGGCAGTCCTTTGTGGAAGCCTTGAGGCCCACGACCATGCCCCAGGGTCAACGGATGATCAATCTGTTGACCGAACATCAGAAGGGGGAGCAAGCTCTGGTAATTTCTCCCAGCCACGGTGAGCCGGTGGAATTGGGATTGACCGTTAGCAATCTCGTCACTTCCTCGGGGCGGGAAGCCGGGAAGGTGCTCACGATCGAGGACCTGTCCATCAAGCGGAAGTTAGAGGAATTGTTGCGCCGTTCCGATCGTCTGTCGTATCTGGGCATGTTCACGACGGGGATCGCACATGAGTTGCGCAATCCCTTGGCTTCGATCAAAGGCTATGCCCAACTGCTGCTGGAAAAAGAATTGTCTCCCGCGGGGGAGAAATACTCCCAAATTATCGTACGGGAAACGGATCGGTTGGATAATCTGCTGAGCCAGCTATTGACTTTTGCCCGCCCTTCGTCCCCCCAGATGTCTACAAAAGACATGCGCGAGATTTTGGAACCGATGGTGGAAATGCTGGAAGAGAAGGCGAGAGAGCAGAAGGTGACGATCCGACAGCATTTGGATGCCACGTCGCCCGTGCTGGTGGACGAACAGAAAATTCAACAAGTGTTCTGGAACATCCTTTTGAACGGTTTACAGGCGATGCCCCAGGGTGGTGAGCTGGAGGTTACGCTGAAAGAAACACTCGGCGAGGTCGTGACCTCTATTCGCGATAGTGGGCCGGGGATTCCGATCGATCAACAAACCCAGGTTTTTGACCCCTTCTTTACGACCAAGGAACGGGGTTCCGGTTTGGGTTTGGCCATCAGTCAGCGAATTGTGGAGACATTGGGCGGCCGCATCGATTTTGAAAGCGAATCCGGCCGGGGTACGACATTTTGGATTCGCCTACCGGTAGCCAAAGGAGAGGAGTCACCATGAAGATTCGGGAGCAATTCAAGGTCTTGATCGCCGATGACGAAAGTTCCTTGCGCTCTTTGTTGCGGGAAATCCTGCAGGATATCGGCCTCCAACGAATCCAGGAAGCCACCAACGGAGAAGATGCCTTGCAGATGTTGCGCAAGGAACCGTTCGACCTCCTTTTTCTGGATATCAAGATGCCCAAACGAGACGGCCTTTCCGTCTTGCGAGAAATGAGCGGAAAGGAATGGATGCCACGAACCGTGGTACTGACGGCCTTCGGTGACTTCAGTATAGCATTGGAGGCCACCAAGCTGGGTGCGTTCGACTATATCAACAAGCCCTTCAACATCGAAGAGATCAAGAAACAGGCGGAAAAGGCCCTTCATCTTCAGGAGCTGGAAGAGGAAGTGAAGGTCGTTCGTTCTGAGCTCTCCGAGAAAGACCTGGGAGAGCGAATTGTGGGCCGTTCGGAGAAGATGCTGGAAATCATCAAGACCGTGGGCCGCATTGCCAATTCCTCGGTGACAATCCTGGTTATGGGTGAAAGCGGCACCGGCAAGGAGCTGGTGGCTCGCACCATCCATCGTGCTTCGGGGAGGGCCGCTGGGCCGTTTATGCCGGTGAATTGTGCCGCCATCCCTGAACCATTGTTGGAGAGCGAGCTGTTCGGCTACGAAAAAGGCGCATTTACGGGCGCGGGGGCTCGCACGGTTGGCAAATTCGAGGCCACAAAAGGCGGAACAATCTTCCTTGACGAGATCGGAGATATGACACTGAACCTGCAAGCCAAACTGTTGCGCGTGCTGCAGGATCATACTTTCATGCGCGTGGGCGGAACGGAACCTGTGCAGGTAGACGTGAGAGTGATCGCGGCCACCAACCAGGAGATCGAAACCATGGTCAAAGAGAACCGGTTCCGTGAAGATCTGTTCTACCGACTGAATGTTTTGAAATTGCAGATTCCTCCGCTGCGTGAGCGGCGGGAAGACATCAAGGATTTGGCTCTCTACTTCATGGCCAAATCCGCCAAGGAATGCGGCAAGACGGTGCGGGGCTTCTCCAACGAATCTCTCGATTTGCTTTGGGGGTATTCCTGGCCGGGAAACGTGCGGGAGTTGGAAAACAGTATCGCCCGTGCCGTGGCCAAAACGGCAAGCTCCATCCTGACGTTGGAGGATTTTGATTTGCCGAAGGAAACGGTCGCGCAAGAGACCGTCCCCCTGGTGCCATTGGCTCAAGCCACGGCCGAGGTGGAAAAGAAGCTGATTCAACAGGCCTTGGCCGCCTGTGATGGGAACCAAACACAAGCGGCGAAACTGCTACAGATCTCCCGCCAAACGCTGGCGAGCAAAATTAAGGAGTACGGGATCCAAACCTGAAGAAGGAGTGGGTTGGTTTTCGTTCAATGGCTGCTGACTAGACTCTGAAAAACGCTCGTCCCTACTCCGCCACTTCCTGGTAGAGGAAACCAAAGTCACGGTTTTGTACGAAGGCCTGTAAGATCTTGATCCCGTTCTGGCTGTGCGTCACCACTCGCAGGAACGATCCTTCCTGCGTGACTTGAGGCGTGCCCAACAGGCTTAGGAACGTTTCTCCGGGGAAAGCTAGCGAGTAGGAAAAACTCATACCATTCTCAATAATGCTCTTGTCTGCAGCCGCGCTCTTCTCATCCCGATAGCGCAAGAGGAAGGTCACCTTTCCCTTCTCTGTCATATCGGGGAACGCGGCAAAATCCAGAAAGCTTGGGCTCAAGAAGTATTTCGCTCGTTCTTGAGATTTTTCAACGAAATTCGTTGTAGTGGTGGTCGGGTCGAGTGCGACCAACGCTTCCGCGCCGGGAGAGGCAGGGGCAGGTCCCAAGTAAAAGGATGGCACGCCTTGCAAGGAAGAAGCGAAAGCAGTCCAGGCTGTTGTTTGGGCAACGGTAGTAGCGGTGCCACTGAATGCTTCTAAAATATCCGTGCGCGAAAGGGTGAACTCCAATGAGGGGGAGTAGTGCTCAAGCACCAGGACGTCCCCCTGGATGGCGAGTTGGCCCAAATATGCGAACCGATTGCTTTCGAAGTAGGGCGCGTTATAGAGCAGGGCTTGGCCGGAAGTCTCCTCCGCGTATCCCTCGTTTTTCAGCGCCGTCTTGAAGGTGGTCCAATCGAAGGAGCCCCGGACAATTTCCATTGGAATCCAAGGAATCCAAGCGGATTCCTGCAATTGTCGCCAATCCAATTTCACTTCTTGAGCCAGGTCCGGGTAGTTGAACAGTTGGAACAGGGAACTGCTGAGGTCAAACGGGCTTGCTTTTTGCATGAACTCTAACAGGGCACCGTTGGTGGCGGTGGTGGTGGTGATGGTTTGCCGCAATAGCCGATAATCGGTGTAAAAAACCCCCCCACCGGTCGTCAGGGCATCCGCCGGTAAATAGGCTGCTAGTGGCTTAGCTTCTGCCGTGGGACCGATGGCTTCCTTGGGAACCAGGGTATAGAACAGAAACGCCAGCGCGATCCCGAGTGCAACGAAAGGGATGCCAAGCAGCCAGCGGTTCCGGGGTTTCACTTACCGCAAGAGGAACAACTGGAATGAGAACAGGAGCTGGAACAACTCCCTCCCGAGGAAGGAGTGCTCACTCCGGTTGCCGCAAAGCTGGACATGATCCGCTTGCTATCCTGACTCCGGCAAGCAGGACAGCAGATCTCTACGTCGTCTGCGCTCATGTCGCGGAAAAAAATCTCAAATCTGTGATTGCAACTCTTGCAGCGGTACTCGTAAATGGGCATCCGTCAAACCTCCGTTTCCATTATGTAGAACAATCGGGGAGGCCCGTCAAATTCCCCGGAGTACCAGGTCCTGCGTTGTATCGGATCTCCTTCCGGCATCGATTGATTTCGAACTCCCTAGTCCAACCCAGCCTGTCCAAACCAAACTTTTGGCTGGAGTGCTCAACTCTCTACCTTGGCTCGAATAGCCTGTCGCTTTACCGCTCGGTTGGTTACCACCATCCCCCTCGTGCACTCCATTGGAGGTGCCAATTCCAAGCATGTTAAGGGCTGGCCGGTTCCAACAGTTTCTGTTGGATCCAGTCTTCCACAACTTGCTCTAGAAGAGATAGGGGGATTTTCCCTTTGCCGAGAATCTGATTGTGAAATTGCTTGAGATCGAACCGATCTCCCAGCGCGGCTTTGGCTCGTTCCCGCAATTCCAGGATTCTCAGCATTCCCACCATGTAGGCCGTGGCTTGGCCGGGTACCGAGGAAAAGCGTGCGACACCCTGCTCGGCGTCGTCCACCGAATAGCCAAGGCCATCGATCAAGTAGTTCTTCGCTTGCTCCGCGGAAATCTGGGTTCCCAAAATTTGATTAGTCTTTTTGGTGCTCAGGCGGATCGGTTCTGATCTAAGGGGAAAAGGATATGCATCCACCACCCCCTCGGTCACCCTTCCCGCGGTCTCCGGACGGGTGATCCACCACCATGAGATGTTGAACGTCGGCCATGAGGCGACCAGCACAATCGCCACGCCCACCCACGCGATGATGGCAGGTATTCGCTTCATAATGTAACCCTTTTCCCCTGGGCGTTAGAGTTTTGGCTTGAAATCAATGCCCCGTACCCACTTTTTTGAGAAGGTGGACTGTGGGTTGCTCCCTATTATACTCCTATCGCCAGGTCAATGTGCAGCTTTAAACTCACTTGTTTATCCTACTTGATATTCTAATTTTCTTGTTTCAATCTACCATCCTCTTTGGGGATAACCGAAATAATAGCTGTATCTTGAT
>JBGOWQ010000003.1:0-16458 GCA_041478715.1 Thermodesulfobiota bacterium
AGCCGCGCTATTTTATCGCAGACCAGGAGGACGTGCCACTCTGATCCTCCAGATTATGGCAGGAAGAGAGGAAGGACGCGGTTACCTTGCAGAGAATTGACCCGACATCCCTTATCAAGGGATGTCTTCATCGCTTCCCTCCGCGCTGAATTGGTAAAAGATAGAAATGACCGTTGGGGAGTTCAGGGTGGGTAGAAAGAGAAGCAGGACGGTTGGGGGAACCGCCCTGCAAGGGGAAAGGGGGAGGTATCTCTGTCCTCTATATAACAGCAATCACTCAATCCTATTCCCCGCTTGAGACTTGACCATTCCTGACCCTACTGGCGGGCGGTTCTACTTGGTAAGTCGATGAATTCCGCAACGATTTCCAGCTTCCTAGATGATGATCATTTTAACCGATGGTACTGCTTCTGGCGGATGTACTGGGGTTGTTTACTTGCAAGAAGAAGGGTTTTTTCCCTTCGATTCGGTCCGTTACGCGAGAGGCTCTAGTCCGTCCTGCACCAACTGTCTCAGTTTTTTCCGGTCTAGGGAAAAATCGCCAAGGCGTTCACCATTGAGATAGACTCCCTCCCATTGGCCCGGGGCCTCCAAAAGCTGCGGGCGTAGCAACAGTTCCTGCGGACCGCTAGCGAAATCCTGTTGCAGTTGCTGATATCCAAGCCAAGCATGAGGACATCGCAAAGAGAACACAATGTCCAGGGTCACCTTGTGCTCAGGAAGAGGTTGGGGTGGAAGTTCATTCCAATGCACCGTATCTTCCCCACTTGCTCTCCGATAGAGATGAACCCCACAATGGGTTGGCGCTGGTTCCAACCCGAAATGTTGCAGGAACGCTCCCATGGTTGGGTCTTCCGTTGCAGCGCAAATTCCACTACGTTCTTGAGCTAATTCCAAGGCTTTTTCTAGCAGTTTTCGACCAATACCTCTACCCCTGCGCATCGGAACTACATACAAGCAGGCCAGCCATAGGAAATCTGAACCGGTCACAGGAATCCAGGCGGACTCCAGCGGTGCCAATTGCAGGCAGCCCACGGTTTCCACTCCCATTTGCGCTTGGAAAAACTTCCAACCTTCATTTGCGCGCTTCTGCCAAAAGATACGGTGTTCGGGTCCGATCTCTTCCGTGCAAGGCGGATGATATTCCGTCGGGTTCACTGCTTCGACAACGTCAATCTGTGGAAAGAGGGGCAATGCAACTTTGCGTTGGCGAGAATGGTTCGGGGTAGCACTGACAGGTTCTTCCGTTTTTTCAGGCGATTCGGATGGGAGCTTTTTCGTTGCGGGTTGCTTCCTGACCAACCCTCCAACTCTTCTGATGAAAGCAAAGGTTTGGAGTGCAGGGGCTTGCCACAGATATCCCCGGGCGGCGGGGTAGGCCAGGAAATCGAAAAGCGGAACCAGGATGCTTGCGAACGGCCAGGAGAAAATGATACCTAAGACTGGACCCAGCGTTAAACGAAAGGGTATCGTAAGCAAACCAGCAAGCAAAGCGTAAAGCATTCGGTATCGATCTTTTAGCGGGCTCGTGCTGGGATCCGGGATCAGAAAAAGAGCGAAAAAGATTGTATCCGCTGCAAACAGCTGAGTAGCGGGAGTTTGTTGCGTAAAAGGAAAGAGGCCAAACGAACCTACCAAGAAGAGTAACGCTGTCCTCCAATCTAGGCTCCTGCGTATCAATAGGAAGACAGCGGAAAAAAGCAGGGAGAGCACAGAAGTACTGCCTAGCGCACCACTGCCGGCACCCGAAACCAGTTGTTCAACCCAGGTTGGCACTCGAACACCGCCCGGTAGCGCTTCCAGGCCAGGCCAGGAGTAAGTGATCGCTTGCGGGAAAAAAAGCGCGAGGAATAGCAATCCCAGTATTACTGGATGAAAGAAGCTTCGTCCCTGCCCGCCAGGTAAAGTCTTGCCAAGAAATACGGCCAAGGCCGCTGCCAGAGGGGCGAGCGCATACGATATCGAACCTGGAAGCAATAAACCAACCAACATGCCAATCGAGACCACCCAGCCGTCCTCCAAGTGGAGATGCTGGGAAAAAAGCAGAGATAGAAATATCTCGGCAATCACTGCTGCCATCACCGTCAAGAGAAGGGTAATGAACGGCTTGCTCACCCCATAAATCAGGATGCTGGCGAGGAAGGGAATGGCCAGGGCGATACACAATGACCAATTTCGCTGGATATAACTATCCCTAGTGTAAATGTGCGGCGGTAAGAAACGTGTCCGCCTCATTGGGCCATCCTTCTTTCCAATACACGGCGAAGATAACGTTGATGAGCAATGCGAGAAGGGCAGACATAGGAGCAGGTCCCGCAAAGAAGGCAAGTTCGCACACGAAGCGATTCGGCTGAATCCCAGTCAAGCGATTTCACTGCCGTTGAAATCAATACGGGGTATAGAGCCTGTGGACAAGCGTCAATACACTTCCCACAATAGATGCACGGCTCTTCCATCGAACGCAGTCGGCGGGGGAAGAAAACGAATCCCGTGGATTGGCGAGAGATGGGGATTTCCAGACTGGAGATCACTTGACCGCGCATGGGTCCACCCATAATGATCAGTCCAGGTGGTTGGGTAAAACCATCACACTGCGCGATCAATTCGGATAGCAAGGTACCGATCTTTGCTTCCAGATTCTGTGGATTTCGAATCGCCGGACCAGACAAGGTCACTACTCGATCCAGCAATGGATTGTGGTTTACGATCGCTTCGTGCGCGGCGATTACCGTAGGAACATCGACGATCGTCGCGGTTTCTTGTGGAGCAAGCGAGCGCAATAATAGCTGTGGGTTATCCTGTGGATAACGAGGGGGTAAGTTTACGAACGAGATCCGTTTCTTTGCGAATAGCAGATCCTGCAAATCAGTAATCAGCTCGTCTTTGTCCGTTGTCACAGCTAGGATTCCCTGCTCCGCCTGATAGGCTTGGAGTAGGATTTCCATGCCGGAGATCAATTCCTTGGTTCTCTCCTCCATTAAGCGCTGGGTGGAGGTTAGAAAGGGTTCGAGTTCGCAACCATTCACAATGACAGTCCGAATCGGCTCTCTGTCAACCTTAAGGTTGACAGATACTACGCCAAGGCGATAGAGCAATTCACGGATTTCTGTAGGCTCCCAAGGTCCTTTGCTCGGTTGCAGGGGCTGCGGCTGTTCTTCCTTTCCCGGGAGGATCACGATCGTTTCCACTGGCTCTGGTGCCCAGGGAACAACTAGCGGTTCGATTGCGATTACTTCTCCCCAAACGGGTGCATGCAATGGCAGAGCGTTTTCGTCAGTCGCTTCTGCAACCAACTGCCCTCGTCGGACGGTATCTCCTGGACGAACGAGGGATCGCAAAGGTATGCCAATTCGCGGGTCTAGTAGCGGGAGGAATAATTTATTGGGGCTGCTGGCCTTACGGATAAATTTGTCGATTGTCACCCCTTGAAACAAGGGAATCCAAGCTCCTCCGGGAGAGAATCCACGTGTGGTTCCCTTGTTCAGCAGATCCGGGGTAGAGGCTCTCCGGAAAGAGATTCTAATATCCGTGTTCCTCCGATCCTACTTCGTAAAAGAGCCAGCCCTTCCGGTTGGCATTGCACTGTCCCGATGCGCTCAGCCCTGCGGCCATATCTATGCTGGTGAAGGATCCTTAGTGCTTCATTTGCTGCAGAGGAGGGGACAATAATCACAAGCTTCCCCTCGTTTGCCAGAGTGAGAGGATCCAGGCCTAACATATCGCACGCAGCTTGCGCGGGCGCGTCAATCGGAATCCGATCTTCCTGCAAGATTACCGCAAGCTGAGAGGCTTGGGCAAGCTCACTAGCCACCGTTGCCAGACCACCCCGGGTTGGATCCCGCATCGCGTGAATTGGGATCTTTGCTGCCAGGAGGGCTTCTACCAATTCCCACAAGGGTGCACAATCGCTCTCAACCGGCAGTTTGGTGAAAAAGGAATTCCTTGCCTGCAGCACTGCCAAACCGTGATTGCCGACAGAACCCGTGATTAAGATCGCGTCTCCATTTTCCATCCGGCTTGGTTGGGGGACCGGATCTATCTTCCGATAACCGATGCCGCTGGTCGATATATAGATCTTATCCCCTGCTCCCCGCTCCACTACTTTGGTATCACCGGCAACCAATTTGACTTTGGCTTCGCTAGCAGTTTCGGCCATCGAGTCAAGCACAGCGTCAAGTTCTGTCCACGTCAAACCTTCCTCCAGGATGAATGAGGCAGAGAGGTAAACAGGCTGCGCTCCCACGGAAGCCAAATCATTGATCGTTCCACAGACTGCCAGCTTGCCGATAGTGCCTCCTGGGAAGAAAATTGGCTTCACCACAAAAGCATCCGTAGTAAAAGCAATCTCTTTCTGTGTCTCCAAGATCGAGCTATCGAGAAAGGAATCCAGAATAGGATTGGTGAAACGTGGCCAAAAATGCTCTGCAATCAATTCCTGGGTCAGTTTTCCACCACTGCCGTGAGCGATAGTGACTACGTTCGATTTCATTTCCACCTCTCGTAGCGGTAAACCGCTGCGCAAGATCCTTCAGAGGAAACCATGCAGGGACCGATCGGAGTTTCGGGTGTACAGTTACGACCAAAGAGGGGGCAATCCTTCGAAGCTAACCTTCCGCGTAGAATCTCGCCGCACAAACAACCGTCAGGGTCTTTCGAAGCGAATTCCTGAAGCGAGAAGCGTTTCCGCGCATCGAAATTTGTATAGCTCGTTTGAAACGCCAAGCCACTGTCGGGAATCAACCCTAAGCCTCGCCAGGGTACATCCGTTGGGTGAAACACTTCCTTCAGCAAGGCTTGGGCTGTATGGTTTCCTTCGGGACGAACGACACTGCGATAGGCGATTTCCACGCCGATTTCTCCCGCTCCAATGCGATGGACCAGAATTGCCAACGCAAGCAGGATTTCTTCCGGTTGGAATCCTGCCACGACCCCGGGGCGTCCAAACTCCGTCGCCAAGAACCGGAGGGGTTCCATCCCGATGATAGCGGTAACATGGCCCGGCAATAGGAAACCGTCAATCCGCGCAATGTCTTGCTGACAGAGAACTCGTAGGGCAGGTGGCAATAATTTTCCCATCAGCAAAAACGATAGGTTGGTGATGCGCTGTTGCGACGCTGACCGGATGATAGCTGCGATCGATGGCATGGTCGTTTCAAATCCTACCGCTAGGAACACCACTTGTTGTTTGGGGTGTTCCCCGGCAATGCGCAAAGCCTCATAGGGCGAATAGAGGATGCGGATATCACGCCCGCACGCTTGCTCCATCTGCAAGCTGCTTTCCGATCCAGGGACCCGCATCATGTCTCCAAAGGTCAAAATCGTAACACCGGGAATCTTGGCCAAGGCGATGGCAGCATCAATGTCCCCCTGCCCGGTCACACACACCGGACAGCCCGGACCGGAAAGCAGCTGAATCTGGGGTGGCAGTATTTGTTTGAGTCCGGACCGAGCGATGTTGACAGTGTGGGTACCACAAACCTCCATCACCCTACAAGGGCGATCGATTCCTCGCAGGGAGGCTAATAAGGCATTGCGTTGTTCAAGGGAGAACATTGATTTCTTTTAGCAGGCGGAGAGTTTCTTCCGCTTCTTCCGGTTCTAGCAGGGAAATCGCGAACCCAGCGTGCACGATCACAAAATCATCCAACTTTGCCTCCGGCAAGAGTTCCAATCGCACTGTCTGCTGTAATCCCCCGAAGTCAACCAAGGCTTGTTTGTCAGTGATTTGGATGATTTTTGCAGGGATCGCTAGGCACATGTTTCCTCCAATTGGGCAAAAGCCGCAGCAGCTTGACCCACAGCCACACATCCGTCGTTTGAGGGAAGTTTGCGCGGCAAAAGTACTCGAAATCGCTCTTGAATGAGCATTGTTTCAGTCATCTGCAATAGCAGCCGGTTTTGAAATGCCCCTCCACTGAGTGCCACGGCGTCTAGGCCAAGAGTATCTCGCACATGCCGGCAGCCAGCTACTATGGCTGTTGCGACGGCACGGTGAAAGCCAAAAGCCAACTCACGGGGGTCTTGTCCTGCAAGTTTCCGTTCCGCGATCATCTTCAATAGAGGGGCTGGATCGAAAACAAAAGGATCTTTTCTTTCCAGGGGAAAATCCAAAACGGGTCCCTGGGTGGTTTCCTCTGCCGCTTTTTGCACTAGCACGGCTGCCCGACCCTCATAGCTAATTTCCGCTGGGAATCCCAGAATTGCAGCCACCGTATCGAACAAGCGGCCGGCAGAAGACGTCAGTGGCGTGTTAAAGCGCACTTCTATCTGACGCTGGATCGCGTTCCATTCAGAGTCGCTGTGATCGGGGAAAAGGCGAGCCAGCAAAGGCAGCGCGTCTGTTCCGTAGGCCGTCATTAGGTGTCCAGCAGCCATCCGCCAGGGGTGCAGAATGGCTTTTTCACCGCCCGGCATCGGTGCATAGGAAAGGTGTCCGACTCGTTGAGCACTCCCAAGGCTTGCCACCAGCCACTCCATGCCCCATAAGGCTCCATCTTCGCCATACCCGGTCCCGTCACATGCCACTCCAATTGTCCGTCCTTGTTCCCCGTGCTCGAATAACACGCTGGCGATGTGTGCATGATGGTGTTGAACAGCGATTTTCCGAGTTGGGGACAAAGACAGCGCATAGCGTGTCGCAAGGTAATGGGGATGCAGATCGTACGCTATCACCTCAGGTCGGATCCGGTAGAGCTTCATCAGGTGCTCCACAGACTGCTGAAAGTGTTGCAAGGTTTCGTAGTTCACCAAGTCACCAATATGATGCGATAGCAGAAGTAGATTGCTGGTAGAGAGCGCAAAGGTGTTTTTCAGCTCCGGTCCCACCGCCAGCAGGGGTGGAAATTCCCGCCAAAGGCGAAAGGACGTAGGAGCATATCCCCGCGCTCTGCGAATGAACTGCAGCCCCGATCCACCGGGTAAAATGACAGAATCGTCCAACCGCTGCACAATGGGACGATCGTGCTGCAGTACCGCATCTGCGACAGGGCGCAATCGAATCGCTGCATCCTCATTGCTGGAAACAATCGGCTCCTGACTTTCATTGGCTGATGTCATCACCAAAGCTGAAAAACGTTCGAGCAATAGATAATGCAATGGCGTATAGGGCAGCAGCATCCCAATCTGATGATTGTCCGGAGCGATGGAAGGAGCCAGTGCGCTATTCTCTTTCCGCGGCAGGAGTAGGATGGGCCGCTGCCAGGATTCCAGCAGGCGTTTGTCCTGGGGAGCCAGGTCGACATGCTTCTCCGCTTCGACGGTACTTGGGCACATCACAGCGAGCGATTTGTGTGGCCGCCCCTTCCGATTCCGCAGAGTTTGTACTGCGCGTTCATTGGTCGCATCGCACGCGAGATGGAAACCTCCAAGTCCCTTTACTGCCAGGATTTTACCCTGAAATAGCAAGTCCTGCGCTCGTTGGAGAGCTTTTTCTCCAAAGAGAGGCTGGCAAATCCTTTCCCTGTGACAATCATTCCGGTTGTTGGCTTCGACCAGCTCCAGTAAGGGCCCACAACGATGACAGGCAATGGGTTGAGCATGATATCGCCTTTGATGGAGGTCAGAGTATTCATGAGCGCAATCCGGACACAGTGGAAAAGCTTTCATGGAAGTATTGGGTCTGTCGTAGGGCAAACGTTCAATGATGGTGAAGCGAGGACCACAATGGGTGCAGTTCAAGAAAGGGTAGCGGTAACGTCTGTCTGCTGGGTTTTGCATTTCCCGCAGGCAATCCGGGCAAGTAGCTACATCAGGCGGTAGGAGCGCCATCGGTTCTTCCTCGACTTGGGACGCGCGTATTTCAAATTGCAGATAGCCTGCCGGTTCCAGCTCCTCCACCTTTACCCGCTCTAATACCGCTAAAAACGGTGGGTTGGCTTTCAAATCTTCCAAGAACCGTTCCGGCCGCTCCCCTTCCACTTCGATAAGGACACCTGAGGGTGAGTTCAGTACCCATCCCTTCAAAGAGTGTTTTTCAGCCAATAGATGGACAAAGGGACGGAATCCGACCCCTTGAACGATTCCTTCGACCTTGATCCGGTACCGCAACATCCTATTTCAACCTATCGGAGAGGGATCGATTTAATTCCCAACCATGGGAAGTCGAACATAGACGGTGGTCCCTTTCCCCTTTTCGCTTTCCAACCATATTTCCCCCCGGTGCGATTCCACAATGACCTTGGTCGTGTGCAAGCCCAGGCCGGTTCCGGCGACGGCTGCTTGCAGGGCATGCGGGGAGCGATAAAAGCGGTCGAAAATATGGGGTAAATCCTCTGGTGGGATGCCAATTCCTTCGTCACAAACGGCGATTAAAACAGAATGGTCTTCTTTTTTCAATCGAATTTCCACTTTTCCGCCTACCGATGAAAACTTCACCGCATTGCTCAGGATGTTGGAAAACGCTTGTCGGAGATAGTAGGCATCAAAGGGTAGTTCCAGCCTGGAAGGCGCAAATGTCGTCTGAAAGACCAAGTCCTTGTTATGGCCCAGGACGCGTGCCGAGGCCAGCTCTTCCTCCAAGAGGGATACGATGTCGGCATCTGCAGGCTTCACATCGGAGAGAGTGTCTCCCTTCGAGGTGATCAGCAAATTATCGATTAAGGCCAGAAGTCGCTTTAGGTTCCGTTGAAGGATTTCATGGTATTCAATCATCTTCTGCCGGTCTTGACCCTGATTGAGAAGCTCCACAGTACCCAAGGAAACCATCAAGGGAGTTTTCAGTTCATGCGAAACGGTATATAGGAAATCCTCCTTCACTTGGGACAGGTTGCTGATCTCCTGTACATCGTGTTCCAGTTGAATGACGAGCTTCTCCTGCTCTTTAAACAGAAGGGCGGTTTCGACTGCGATTGTGGCCTGTTGCGCGAACAGCCAAAGCGCATCTTGGGCATTTCGGCTGAAAGCATCCTCTACCTGGAAATTCTCCAGGTTGATGTAACCAAACAATCCACCCCGCACCATAATCGGCACCGAGAGCAAGCATTGGATTTCTTTCTGTCGGCCGTATGCCTCCAATTGCTCTTGCAATTCATCCGTCAATTCTTCAGGGTTTTTTTGCCGTAGGGTTGAACCCTTTAACAGACTGATCCGTCCTTCCGAAAGGGACCGGCCAAGGGTCGTATTCACAGGAAGGTTGATCCGTTGAAGTTTGGGCAAATCATAACCCACGGCTGCTCGATAATGGAATTCTTCCCCTTCTCGGGCCAAGATGGAACCGCTTTCGGCACCAGGGATCACTGCAACTGCCAGTTCGAGGATTTCCTTGAGAAGTTCATCAATGTGGATCTTTTGAGTAATTCGGCGGAAGGCTCGAATCAGGCTCTCCAGAAGTTTCTCTCGTGCCTCCAGATCGCGGAATACTGCTCTTAGCTGTTTGTTGCTGGTTTCCACTTTTTGGAAAAGTTGTGCGTTGTCCATGGCCACGCTCACGCCTGCTGCGAATGTTTTTAATAAGTTCAGCTCACGCTCACCAAATTGAGCCAAACCGAGTTTCGCAGTTGTGATTACCCCACGGACTTCCCCCTTCACCTTCAGCGGGACGGCCATGAAGGTTTCATCCACCACCGGGGTTCCTTCGATGTGTCGCCCGCGGGGATCGCGATCCGCATCATCCACCAGCAATTCCTGGCCTGTCATCGCTACAGTTCCCGTTAATCCTTGCCCCACCTTCATCGGCAACCGTTTCCCAAGCTCTTCATCAGAAAGATTCGTATAGCCTTTCTTGTAGCGCCATAGAAGAGGTCGCAGGTTATCTTGCTCTTTCTGATAAATGATTACCCCCTGCGCGTCAAACAACTTATACAAGGCGTCGACCGTACGATCGAGAGCCACTTGCATATCCAATCCTAGGAACAGGTCGAGCGAACTCTGGTAGATGAATTCCAAATCCTTCAGCCGGTTTCCCATCATCTGGTCAAGACGCAAACGCTCGAGACCGATCGTTAGATTCTGCACAAGGTTCTCAAGGAACCGGACCTCTTCTTCTTGCCAAGTTTGAGGTCGGGCCGAGCAAAGACACAGCATGCCAAGAAGACTGCCAGTACACAAAAGAGGGTAACCGATATAAGCACGAACGCCAAAATCCGCCAATTTGCCGAGGTCGCCTTCTCTGCAGAGAAAGACTGGCCCTTGTGCTTGTTCCACGGGTTCGAACAGCAATTTGGCCAACCGTTTGCCCTGGGGAAACGACTGTTGCCATATCGAGGGCAGATTCGTTTCTAACGTTAGGATTTCCCCTTGTTCGCCATAGATTGCAATGGCCACGGCATCAGTCTTCATCAGTTCTTTGATGCTGGCCAACATCTCTTGCAAGGATCGGCTGGCATTGGCAATGCCGGAGATGCGCCCCAGAGCTTGAGCTGTTTGAAAGAGTACGGCTAGTTCCTGCGTCCGCATTTCCCGCGCCGCGCTTTCTTCCTTCTCCTGCGTGATGTCCTGGAAGAGTCCTACGGCAAAATCCGGGCGTGTTCGATGCCCTTGGATCGGAAAACAGGTCAGGCGCAACCATTTCTTTGGCCGGCCAGGAAGTAGCACATGACGCAACAACTCGAAGTCATACTCCAGATCCAAACTCACTGTCTCTTGAGCCTGATAAACTGCTTGCAGACGAGCCGTGGCGCCGGCTTTCTGGAGTGCTTCGTCTCGGAAAATATTATATTTCCCCAGGATTTCGTTATCGCTGACGAGGGAAAAAAAGGAGTTGATGGCTCCATTTACCCGGATGGCCGTTCCCATTTGATCTAGCACCATCATCCCCAGGGGAGACTGGTCTAGGATGGAGGATAGAAAACTCTGTGATGCCTCCAGAGCTTGACGCTGCTTCACCTGATCGGAGATATCCAGCAAGATTCCGGAGAGTGAAATGGGTTCTTTCAAGCGAGTGAATACTCCGCGCACCCATCGTGGGCGGCGGGATGAACCCAAAAGACAGAACTCCAGTTCCAACGGGCTTCCTCCCTCGCGGGCGTATTGTTTCAAGCTGGCTTCGATTTGTTTCCGCTCCGTTGGGTGCAGGTATTCCAACCATGAGTCATTCCCAATCAGTTGCGAGGGTTCCAAATCAAGCAACCGTTCCATCCCAGGGGAGATATACCAAGGATGAAGCATCTCATTGAGCCCGATCAAAACTAAATTGGCGCGCGGCAGGATGGTTTCCACCAAGTATCCAAGCTGCGAAAAACTGCTCTCGGCCTCCTGATGTTCCAATTCGAGGGCAATTTCGCGAGCGGCGTGTTCGTAGAAACTGAGGGCTTCCGGATCGAAGGGGATTCGCGGGGCTTGACGTTGTTCCCCCAGTACCAACAGGCCAAGTACTCTCTGGCTTCCTTGCAAGGGGAAAATAGCCAATGCGCTCAGTTGCGCGCCAAAATCGGCTGCGAACTGGTCAAAGGTGAGCTCGTTGGACTGATCGCGCAGAAGCATTACAACTCTCTGCTCGGTGATCGCTTTCCAATAGGGGTTCTCAGGATTCTGCAAGTATTCAGAGTCGATCAGGGGCGTCCATTGAGTCTGTCGCAGGGGTTGTGCAGCCTTAATACACAATCGGTCAGGAGAAGCGAACAATAGGATCCGACAGAATGTGGTAGGAGCTTCGTGCAAAATCAGAAACGCAAGATGGTTGAGGCTTTCGCTTGTCGGGTGATGTCCTTCTAGTGCCCGGGCAATTTCCTCAGACCTCACCTCGGTTTCCGTCCTTCCTTTTTCCATCAAACCTACAAACGGTGCTTGACGAGTATTTGACGATTATTTGACGATATTGAATGGTTCTATTTAGTCTTTTCCAACCCGGTGATCAACCAAGGACCTTGGTCCCACAGGCGACTCGCCTCAATCCGCCAAACTCCCTTGTCTTGCACAATCAACGCAACGGGCAATGTTTGCGATTCCGGGTCCATTTGCTGAGCTCCCTCGTAATAAGCCACTAATTTCCGATCCGGACCCAATACCGTTAGTCCCGATCCTGCTGTCACCAACTCATAGCTATCCCCTTGTACTAAACCCAGCAAGTCAAAGGTGAAATAGAAGGAAGCCGGCAGGGGATCGAGAGCCCATTTGTCTCCTTCTAAATCGGGAAACCCATTGGTGGAGGTTGTCGTAAGGAGATTCTCAATCTGGGAACGGGTGTAGTTGACCCAATTGCCTTGATGATAAATATGAAATCCACTGCTAGTCCCGGAAGAACAAGCAGCAAGGAAGATCAGAGAAAGGACCAGCAATGCAAGGCCGAGCCGTTTCATGACTCCCTTTATACCGTAGGGGTACAGGTCGGTCAAGGTAACTCATTTCACCTAGTCAAATCCTGACTGAAATAGTAAGATTCTCGCATGAAGATATCCGCTCGTGGCGATTATGGTTTAAGAGCAATGGTCTTTCTTGCATCCCGCCAGGGGGATGGGTTGTTTTCCATGCAGCAAATCGGGAGCAATGGTATCGTGCCGCTGCCATTTTTAGCACAGATTCTAGTGGATTTGCGCCGGGCCAATTTAATCGAAAGCGTCAGGGGAAGTAAGGGCGGATACCGCCTTTGCCGCCCTTCCCAACAAATCCGTGTGCGGGAAGTGATAGAGGCCTTGGCAGAGCGCTTGGAGGTAGTGAACTGCCTCACAACGGAAACTTGTGCTTTGAGTCTTTCCTGCCCCACACGTCCTTTTTGGCGGCGGGTACAACAATCACTGGAAGAAGTAATGGATCATACAACATTGGCGGATCTCACGACCGGCAAAGGAGATATTCTGTGAACCGAGTTTACTTCGATCATGCGGCAACCACTCCTGTACATCCACAGGTATTGGAAACGATGATCCCCTATTTCTGTGAGAAATTCGGGAATGCTTCTTCGCTGCACTCTTTCGGTCAGGAAGCCTATCGAGCGGTCGAGAACGCCCGGGAGTCACTGGCTCGATTGCTGAATGCGGATTCCCGTGAAATCTTGTTCACCGGCTCCGGGACGGAAGCGGATAACCTTGCGCTCCGCGGTTTCGCGGCCAAGATAAGAGTGCGCGGAAATCATATCATCACCAGTGCGATCGAACACCATGCGATCGGCCATACGATGGCCTATTTGGAGAAACTGGGTTTCCAAATCACCTACTTGCCGGTCAATCCATTCGGGCTAGTAGATCCGGAGAATCTACGACAAACCATCACCCAGAACACGATCCTGGTGTCAATCATGCATGCCAACAACGAGGTGGGGACGATCCAGCCGATCGCGGAATTGTCGTCCATCGCTCATGAGCGTGGGGTGGCGTTCCACACGGATGCAGTACAAACCGTGGGCAACATCGCCGTGGACGTAAAGGTTCTCGGCGTAGATCTACTCTCCTTGTCTGCCCATAAATTCTACGGACCGAAGGGTGTGGGCGCTCTCTATCTGCGCAAGGGCATCTTATTGGAACCGTTAATCTGGGGGGGTGGCCAAGAGCGCGGGATCCGCGCCGGAACCACCAATGTGGCGGGCATTGTCGGTTTGGGGAGGGCGGCTGAGATTGCCCTGGCTGAATTGCCCCAGCGAATGGAACGCAATCAAGCATTGCGTGAGCTATTGATTGCCAGTTTGGAACGAAACCTATCCGATTTCCAATTGACCGGGCATCCTAGGGAGCGCTTGCCCGGTTCGGTTTCAATTTGCGTCCACTACGTTGAGGGGGAATCCATGCTGCTCTATTTGGACCAGGAAGGTTTTGCCTGCTCCTCCGGTTCCGCTTGTACCTCCGGCAGCCTGGAACCTTCCCATGTATTATTGGCGATGGGGATTGACCCGGGATTGGCCCAAGGATCTCTGCGCGTCAGCCTGGGCCGTGATAATTCGATAGAAGATGTGAACGATTTCTGTCGGGTATTGCCGGTCGTAGTAGAACGATTACGGGTAATGTCTCCCTTCAAGAAGAAGGGAACTCCCTCGGTTTGATCTTGAAGCAATCTCCATATCAAGCTGCCACGGGGAAGCGATATAATCAGAGAAGGAAGGAAGTATGAAAGATAATCTGTGGGACCGCTTCACTGAAGGCGGGCAAAAAGTGATAACACTAGCCATGGAGGAAGCCCATCGCCTTGGTCATAACTATTTAGGAACGGAGCATGTCCTTCTCGGAATCCTGCGAGAAGGAAACAACCTTGCGGTACAAGCTCTGGAACGGATGAATATCCCTCCTGCTGAACTAAAGGCTCGTGTGGAAGAAATCCTTGCCGGATCGCATCAGGTGGAGTCATTCTACGTGGGCGGGCAGATCGCCCTCACCCCTCGCGCCAAACGCGTTTTGGAGTTGGCCTACAGCGAATCCAAAGAGCTGAATCACCCCTATGTAGGCATCGAGCATTTGCTATTGGGATTGCTACGCGAGGGCGAGGGGGTAGCGGCCAGAGCCCTGGAGGAATTCGGTATTGATTTGCCGAAAACTCGCGCCACCGTCGTTGCTTTGGTCTCTCCCGAACCGAAGGAAAAGATGAAAAAGAGTACGTCGCCCACCTTGGATCAATTCAGTCGCGATCTAACGCAAATGGCACGCGATGGTAAGTTGGATCCTGTCATTGGGCGAGAAATGGAAATCAAAAGGGTAATCCGCATTCTTTGTCGAAGGACGAAAAACAACCCTGCACTGATTGGTGAGCCGGGTGTCGGCAAAACTGCCATCGTAGAAGGTTTAGCCCAGAGAATCGTTGCGGGCAATGTCCCAGAACCCTTACGCAATAAGCGAGTCTTAGCGTTGGATATGGCCGCGGTCGTCGCCGGAACCAAGTACCGGGGAGAGTTTGAAGAGCGAATGCGCCGGATTCTGATGGAATTACGCAAGACGCAGGGCGAGGTGATCTTGTTCGTGGATGAGGTTCACAATTTGGTTCATGCCGGGGCAGCTGAGGGAGCGATTGATGCCGCCTCCATGTTCAAGCCGGCCCTAGCTCGCGGCGAATTGCAGTGTATTGGTGCCACAACGTTGAATGAGTATCGTAAATACGTAGAGAAGGACGCCGCTTTGGAGCGAAGATTCCAAACAGTGATTGTGGAAGAGCCCACCTTGGAGGAAACCAAACAGATCTTGTTCGGTTTACGCCCACGTTACGAGGATCACCACAAGGTTGCCATCAGTGTCGGAGCGATCGAGGCCTCGGCGGAACTCTCGGACAAGTTCATTAGTGGCCGTTTCTTGCCGGACAAAGCCATCGATTTGATGGATGAGGCCGCCGCCAAAGTTCGTTTGGGGGAGGGAGCCAGTACTGACCAGGTAACAAGTGACGACATCGCCCAGGTCGTTTCCTCCTGGACCGGAATTCCCGCAAGTCGTCTGGGCCAAACTGAGGCAGAGAAGCTGCTGCACATTGAAGACGCGATCCATGAGAGAATTATTGATCAAGTGGATGCTGTGCGTTCAATTGCCGAAGCGCTACGGCGTTCCCGTGCTGGACTCAAAGATCGCCGCCGCCCGATTGGGTCCTTCATATTTCTCGGACCCACTGGTGTTGGGAAAACAGAGCTTGCGCGTGCGCTGGCGGAATTCCTTTTTGGCAACGAAGAAGCCTTAGTCAAATTAGACATGTCGGAATACATGGAGAAGCATACGGTTTCCCGCATGGTGGGAGCGCCGCCTGGTTATGTGGGGTACGACGAGGGGGGTCAGCTCTCGGAGATGGTTCGCCGCCGCCCCTACTCGGTAATCCTGTTTGATGAGATCGAAAAAGCCCATCCCGAGGTCTTCAACATTTTGCTGCAAATCATGGAGGATGGACGCCTTACCGATGCGCAAGGCCGAAAAATAGACTTTCGGCATACCATCATTATCATGACATCCAATTTAGGCACAGCGCTGTCCATGGTGAAACCCTTGGGAATTCGCCTGGGTGGTGGGGATCTGCCAGATTTCGAAGATATCAAGAAGTACTTGATGGAAGAGCTAAAACGCACATTCCGCCCGGAGTTCATCAATCGAGTCGACGAGATCATCGTCTTCCGTCCGCTGGAACAAGAGCATATCCGGCAAATCGTGGATCTGCTGGTGAAAGGAATTCGCCAGGAAATCACCAGCCAAGGGTTGAGTATCCAACTCTCTCATTCCGCCCGCAATCTCTTGGCCAAAGAAGGTTATGACCCAGCGTACGGTGCGCGTCCGCTGCGAAGGACAATCCAACGCTTGGTGGAGACTCCCCTCTCTGAAAGAATGCTGGAGGGAGAGTTCCAATCTGGTGACACAATCTTGGTGGATGCCGAAGACACCGAGATCGTTTTTCATTGTCTAAGGGAGGCCGTCCCCGCTGTATAATCCGCCCAAACGCTCCTGGCTCGTCATCGTCCTTCTCGCCGGCTTACTTGGGTCAGGATGGATCGTTGTTTCCGCCAACGAGAACGTCAGAGAACCCACAAGCATGACGAGACCTATGGCGCCAAACACACCCACTGCCCCCCCCGCCCCCCCGGGGCGGCCGGCCGCCCGCCGGGGCGCGCGGGGCGCCGGGGGGGGGGCGGGCGGG